>JAITSD010000114.1 GCA_031288055.1 Candidatus Opitulatrix roisinitermitis
TATTTATTTTTAGAGAGAAATCGTTTAATAGCTTTATATTCTAAAGCTACTGTGGTGGTGGAAGCGGCCTGGCGTTCAGGAGCTTTGTCGACTGCGGCTTATGCTGAAAAATTATTAAAAAATGTGGCGGCTGTGCCTGGTTTAATCAATAGCGTGGCCTCTAGCGGCACAAATGAATTAATTCGAAACAGTAAAGCTACTTTAGTATCTTGTGCAGATGATATTTTAGAACTAGTTAATCCTATTAACCCCAATCTTTTTCAAGCCACAGATAAAACTGCTGAATTAGTTTTGGCAGCTATACCAAAAACTTATTATATTTCGGTGGATAAAATAATTGCTAAATCAGCTTTAAGCGATTTAACGGTTATGGGTTGTTTACCTAGATTGGAAATGTTATATTTAATTCAAACTGATGGCATAGGGTGGAAAAAATTATGAACTTAGGTTATAGACTTTATGCTCGGGGAAAAGCTTGATTAAAACTATCTAATAAATGTTTTGTGGAAAGATGAGTATATTTTTGAGTGGTACTTAAAGATTCGTGTCCTAAAAATTCTTGTACAGATCGTAAGTCAGCTCCATTTTCTAAAAGATGTGTTGCCACAGAATGTCTTAAACTGTGTGGATGAATATCTGGTAAGGCTGACCATTTAGCTAATTTATGAATTATATCAGTGACTTGGCGAGGATTAATTGGTTTATTTTTGGTATTAGTGAAAATATATTGATTATTTATTTGCCAGTTATCAAAATAAAATTGTAAAGCCCTAAGAGCTTTTTTGCCAATAGGAATGACTCTATCTTTAGAACCCTTGCCCAATCTAACAGTTATTAAATTATTATTAAAATCAATATCAGTTTTTTTCAAATTAATTAATTCAGAAACTCTTAATCCTGTTGAATATAAAACTTCAACGATTAAATAATTTCTGTATAAAAACTTATTGTCTTTTTCATCCTGCCATATTTGATAAGTGAAATCAATATATTTTTCCATTTGTTCAATAGTTAAAATAGTGGGTAGGGTTTTGGCGATTTTAGGACTATGTAATCGTAGAGCGGGGTTAGAGGAAATAATTTGTTTTTTGTAACAGTATTGCCAAAAGCTTTTACAACTAGCCACTTTGCGAGCAATTGTGCTATTTTGATTATGGTTTTGACCAACTTTATAAAAGAAAGATCGTAAGTGTATTAATTTAACATTTTGTAAATTAGTCAGGCCTTGGTTTTCTAAATAGTTGATTAATTCAGATAAATCTATTTTATAAGCTTTAAGGGTGTTAGGTGAGTAATTTTTGTTATTTTTTAAATAATTTAAATATTGATTTAAAATTTCTCCCATAAAATAATTGTAATACAAAGATGAAAAAAATGTTTATATAAACATGTTAGACTGGGTTTATGGTGAAAACTGTGTTTAATTGGTTGGCTTGTAAAAAAGTTACTACTATGGTTTTGTTATTAGTTTTTTTAAGTTTATTAATTATTTTTGTATCGTCTTGTGGGCATGAAGAGAAAGTTACAACTTCAAAGATGAGAGTACATGCTTTAAATGGACCAACTGCTATAGGTCTTTTAGGCTTAGATAATAATCCTAGGTATAATTTAACAGTTGATGCTAATGTTGATACTTTATTAGCCGGTTTTTCCAGAGGTGATTTTGATATAGCTACTGTGCCATCAAATATGGCAGCGGCTTTATATAATAAAAATAAATCTTTGAGAATAATTGATATAAATACTTTATCGCCTTTATATATTGTGGGACAAAAAAATTTATTGGGTTCCACAGATAAAAATACTTGGCAAAACTTTTCTAAAGAAAAGTTTTGTGCTACAGGTAAAGGAGCTATACCAGATATTGTAATTAATTATTTAGCAAAGCCTTATGAAGTGCCTAAAATGTTAGCTAAAATAGATTGGCAAAGTTCTCCAGCCACTTGTATTCAAAAAATGGTTAAAGATAAAACAATTGTGGCGTTATTACCAGAGCCTTATGCCCAAGATGCTGTCAGATTAATTGTTGATGATGCTAAATTAATTAATTTAGGTGATAATTTTACTCAATATAGCGGTTTTTCCATTGTGACAGGTGTAACAATTGCTAAAAGCGATTTTATTGAACAATATTCTAATAGTATTAATCAGTTTTTAGATGATCATAAAGCATCTATTGATAATTTTAAAAATAATCCTCAATCGTTTATAACCACTATGAATAAATATTCTATTTATGGAGAATATGTTATTGAAGTAGCTAGTCGAGATATAAATATAGCATTTTATAGAGATCAAGATATGAAAGATAGGTTATTATCTTTTTACACTTTTTTACAAAAAAATTCACCCAAATTAATTGGCGGAACTTTACCCGATAATAGCATTTATTATAATAATTAACTATTTGATTATCGAGCTTGAGATTTTTAGTCAAGTTTAGACTTATAGCAGATTTTAATTTATTTTATTTTGTGTTAAACTAAAATTGTGAAATTAAAGAGATTTACTATATTGATAGTTGCGATTTTTATAACCGCTGTGTCATTTAGTTTATCGTCATGTTCATCACAAAATAATCAGGTTAAAGGTGTAGCCGATAATCCTGTAAAAATAGGTGTGGTAAAATCATCTGACCCACAGTGGCAAATTTTAAAAGATGGTCTAGCTAAAGAAAATATTTTTATTCAAATAATTAATTTTACAGACTATACTTCCGAGAATCCGGCTTTAGCTCGAGGCGAACTTGATATAAATGAATTTCAACATTTAGATTATTTAGCCAGTTATAATAATGACACTAATGATAATCTGGCTCCTATAGGCGCTACAGCTATTTTCCCTATAGGCTTATATCCTAATAAAGAAGTTGGTGTTAAAGACTTGAATGATCTTAAAGCTGATGATACTGTGGTTATTCCCAATGATGATACAAATCAATCGAGGGCTATTCATCTTTTAGTTTCGGCCAATTTAGTTCAGGTTAAAGATAAAGAGATGTCAATTTTAACACCTAAAGACATTTTACAAACTTCGAAAGTCAAAGTGAAATCGGTTCAAGCTAATCAAGCTGCACATTCTTTATCAGATAAATCCATTTCGGCTGCCATTATTAATAACGATTATATTAAAGATGCTAATTTAGAGCCTAAAGATGCTATTTTAAAAGAATCATCGGATGATGAATTTGCTCAACGATTTATTAATGTTTGGGTAGTTAAAAATGATAAAGTCAATGATGAAATTTTAAATAAAGTTGTAATGTGGGCTTCGCATTCTAAAGAGTTTTTAGATGCTATTTTACAAAATAGTGCTGGTACTGCACAAATGGTGGCATCGGAATATAATACTAGTAAATTGCAGGAAATTTTACAAAAATTACAAATTGATAAAGCTAACGAATAAAAATTTTAAATTTATAAAGTAAAAAAGGATAAGTTTTAGTTAGATGACACAAAATATAGTTTCTTTTCAAAATGTAAATAAACGGTTTAAGGTAAAAAAGCAAATTTTTCAGGCTATAAAAAATTTGTCTTTAGATATTAAACAAGGTGAGATTTTTGGTATAGTGGGTCGTTCAGGAGCTGGTAAATCCACACTTATAAGATTGATTAATGCTTTGGAGAAAGTTGATTCAGGCAATGTTATAGTTGACGGGCAGAATATAGTTAATTTGGAGTTTTCTAAATTAAAAAATATTAGAAAAAATATTGGTATTATTTTTCAACATTTTAATTTGTTTAATTCTAAAACGGTTTATAAAAATATTGAGTTTCCTATGAGAATTCAAGCTAAAAATTTGAATTTATCAGATAAGGCTAAACACGAACGAATTATGGAGTTAATCAAATTTGTGGGTTTATCAGGTTATGAAAAATCTTATCCTAAGGCTTTATCCGGTGGACAAAAACAACGAGTCGGTATAGCTAGGGCTTTAGCTACTAATCCTAAAGTACTTTTGGCTGATGAAGCCACTAGTGCTTTAGATCCTGAAACAACTGTGGAAATTATGAAACTTTTAAAAAAAATTAATCAGGAATTAGGTGTAACAATTATTTTAATAACCCATACAATAAGTGTTGTTAGACTTATTTGTCAAAGAATAGCCGTTATGAGTCATGGCCAATTAGTCGAATTAGGTAGTTTTAAAACAGTTTTTCAAAGTCCTAAAAGTTCAGCAGCTAAATCCTTAGTGGAAACTTTTAAAATATTAGAGGGTTTTGGTGGTTTAGATGTTTAATTTGCTAGTTCAATTACCAATTTGGCAGAGTAATAAAATTGATTGGGACACTATGACCCCAGCTTTATTACAAGCTATTAGTGAGACTTTATATATGGTATCTATAACG
Source organism: Candidatus Opitulatrix roisinitermitis (assembly GCA_031288055.1). Classification (GTDB taxonomy): domain Bacteria; phylum Actinomycetota; class Actinomycetes; order Actinomycetales; family Bifidobacteriaceae; genus Opitulatrix. The sequence continues at coordinate 4,350 of JAITSD010000114.1, forward strand.
CTGGCTATTGGGGGTGTTTGTGGTTTGATTTTAGGATGTGTTTTATGGTGCACTAGAAAAGGATCATTATTTTCTAATCCGCCGATTTATAGAGTTTTAGAGTTTGTGGTTAATTTAATTAGGCCTGTTCCTTTTATTATTTTCTTATCGGCTGTTCAACCAGCCACTATTGCTGTGGTAGGTACATCATTAGGCACGAATGCGGCTATTTTTCCTATGGCTATTTTTTGTACAATGGCAACTTCACGAATTGTTGAACAGTCATTAATTAATGTGGATTATGGCGTTATAGAGGCCTCATTTGCGGTTGGTGCTTCTAGAATTAGAACACTCTTTGAGGTGGTTATTCCAGAAGTTTTGCCGCCACTTATTTTGGGTTACGCTTTTATATTTATTGGTATTATGGATATGTCGGCTATGGCTGGTACTATAGGCGGCGGCGGGTTAGGTGATTTTGCTATACAATATGGTTATAATAAGTTTAATCCCGTAATTACTTGGATATCAGTTGTTATTATATTAATAATTGTTCAATGTGTACAACAATTAGCCAATTTTATTTCCCGTAAATTATTGTCTCGTAATTGAAAAACTTTGTTTTTGTCTAAACTTAATGTAAACTATTTTTAGTGTCTGAAGTTATGTTTTATTGGAAAAGGTGATGCAATTTTATGGCAAAAGCTGGTGTGATTGAAGTAGAGGGCGAAGTTTTGGAGGCAATGCCTAATGTGATGTTTAAAGTCAAATTAGAAAATGACCATGTTATTACAGCTCATATTTCAGGAAAAATGAGACAACATTATATTCGTATAATTCCAGGTGATAGGGTAATTGTGGAAATGACGCCTTATGATTTGGAAAAAGGCCGAATAGTTTATAGATATAAGTAAGTGTAGACAAGGTAAGAAAGAGGAAATCTTTTATGAAGGTTAAGCCCAGTGTTAAAAGAATATGTGAACATTGTAGAGTTATTCGCAGAAACTCTAGGGTTATGATTATATGTACAAATCCGCGTCATAAGCAGAGACAAGGGTAGGTAAGAGGAGAGAATATGGCTCGTTTAGTTGGAGTTGATTTACCAAAAGATAAAAGAGTTGAGGCGGCTTTAACTTATATTTTTGGAGTGGGTATTTCTAGAAGCCGTCAATCTTTAAAAGCTACAGGGGTTAATCCTGATACTAGGGTGAAAGATTTAACTGAGGATAATTTAATTAAGTTGCGTGATTATTTAGAAGGAAATTATAAAATAGAAGGTGATTTACGCCGTGATGTTAAAGCCAATATAAGACGCAAAATAGAAATTGGCTCATATCAAGGATTAAGACATCGTAAGGGTTTACCAGCTAGAGGGCAAAGAACTAAAACTAATGCTAGAACTCTAAAAGGTCCCCGTAAAGCAGTTGCTGGAAAGAAAAAGGTATAAAATATGGCTACACCAAGAGGTAAAAAAAAGCAGAAAAAAAATGTGGTTTTGGGACAGGCTCATATTAAATCGACATTTAATAACACAATAGTTACTATTACAGATTTAAAAGGAGCAGTGATTTCTTGGGCATCGGCAGGAGATGTCGGTTTTAAAGGCTCCAGAAAGTCAACACCTTATGCTGCTGGTATGGCTTCACAGGAAGCTGCTAGAAAAGCTCAAGAACATGGTATGAAAAAGGTTGATGTTTTTGTTAAAGGGCCAGGTTCTGGTCGTGAAACAGCTATAAGATCGCTTTCATCAGCTGGTTTAGAAGTTGGCTTTATTCGTGATGCCACGCCACAGGCTCATAATGGTACTCGTCCGCCTAAAAAGAGAAGATTTTAAGAAAGGGAAATATGTTAATTGCACAAAAGCCTACTATAAAAGAAGAAGTAGTCGCTGAAAATAGGTCTAAGTTTTATTTTACTCCATTAGAGCCAGGTTTTGGTTATACTCTGGGAAACTCTTTAAGACGGACACTTTTGTCATCTATTCCGGGAGCTGCTATTACTTCAGTTAAATTTGATGGTGTAACACACGAATTTTCCACTATTGCTGGAGTGAAAGAGGATGTTGTAGAAATAATTTTGAATATAAAAAATATAGTGGTTTCTTCCACACACGATGAACCTGTGGAAATTACTTTGAAAAAAACTGGTCCAGGTAAATTAACAGCTAAAGATATTAAAACACCTACTGGTATAGAGGTTCATAATAAAGATTTATATATTGCTACCCTTGATAAAGGGGCGAGTTTATCAGCTTCTTTAATTGTGGAACGAGGTCGAGGTTATGTTAGTTCTAATTTCAACAAAAAAGGTGATGAGGAAGTTGGTAGGATACCAATAGATTCAATTTATTCACCAGTTTTGAAGGTTAGATATTCTGTGGAAGCTACTCGTGTGGAACAAAGAACAGATTTTGATAAATTGATTATTGATGTGGAAACTAAAAATTCATTAACTCCAGCCCAAGCTATTGCCTCTGCTGGTTCAACTTTGGTGGAATTATTTACACTTGTAAAAAAGATCTCACCTGATTCTGAAGGTATTGAAATAGATGGTTATGAAACAGATATAGAAGTACCAGCAGGAGATGATAATAGATCTGCGGATATTAGATCTTTAGAGTTGTCACAAAGAACTGTTAATGCTTTGTCTAGAACAGGAATTAATACAGTGGCTGAATTGGTTTCTATGAGCCGTAAAGAGATTTCTGAAATTAGAAATTTTGGGGAAAAATCGGTTGATGAATTAGATAAAGTTTTACAAACCGCTGGTTTATCTTTAAGAGATTAAAAAAAGGAGATTGCAGTGTTAAGACCTTCTAAGGGACCAAGATTAGGTGGTTCGCCAGCTCACGAAAGATTAATTTTATCTAATTTAGCTACAGCTTTATTTGAACATGATCAAATAACCACCACTTTAACTAAAGCTAAGAGATTGAGACCTTTTTCAGAAAGATTAATTAGTTTTGCTAAACGAGGAGATTTAGCTTCTCGTAGACGAGTTATGCGATATGTAAAAAATAAATCGGTAGTTCATACATTATTTACTGAAATAGCTCCTTTATTTAGTGCTAGACAAGGTGGTTATACTCGTATTGTGAAAATAATGTCTAGAAAAGGTGACAATGCCCCTATGGCAATTATCGAATTAGTTACCAAAAATAAATCTGTATCTCAAGCAACAGTTGATGAAAGAGATGACAAAAAATCTTCTGACGAGAAAACAGATGTACAGGTTAATAAATCTGAACAAGTTGACAATCAAGTAACTGGTGATAAATCTCAGAGTGATGATACTCAAGTTAAAAAGTCACAAAATAAAGTTATGCCAGATAAAAAATTATCTGATAAAAAGGATAAACAAATATCAGATAAACCACCTAAAAGTGTTAATAAAGGCATTAGCCATGAACATAAAGATGATAAATTCGAGCAACGGGTTAATAAACAATCAAGTCTAAAGGGTAATAAGCCTACAGTACATCGTAAAAATGCCCCAAAAGGTTAATTTATAAAAGATATTGAATTTTGATAATAACCACAATTTAGTTGGTACAAAATATCGTTTTCGCTTAGATTTGTCTTATGATGGGACAAATTATCACGGTTGGGCTAGCCAAACTAATTTAGCTACTGTACAAACAACTATTGAAACGGTTTTAAAACGAATAACCCGTGATTTTACTAATTTAGATCAAATATATTGTGCTGGCAGGACAGATACAGGTGTTCACGCTTGGCAGCAAGTGGCACATTTGGATTTACGGAACTCACATATCAATAAAATATTAGGTAAGGTTACCAATGTTGATTTTGCGCAATTTGCCACCATTTTAAGATATAAATTAAATAGTTTATTGCCAAACGATATAGTTATAAATAAAATAACTAGAGTAAGTAGTAAATTTGACGCTAGGCATTCGGTACTTCGCCGAACTTATAAATATTATATATCTAATGATATTTCCAAAAGATTAGCTACAAGTAGCAGATTTTCGTTTTGGGTTGATAATAAATTAGATGTTGATTCAATGAATTTGGCGGCTGGCAAATTAGTGGGTGAAAATGATTTTTATAGTTTTATAAAAAATCGACCAGAACAAAGCACTATTAGGGATTTACAAAACTTTAGTTGGCAGTTTTCTGTATCATCTGGTTTAATTGTGGCTAGTTTAACGGCTAACGCATTTGCTCATAATATGGTTAGGTGTTTAGTGGGTGCTAGTTTAATGGTGGGTAAAGGTTATAGACAGCCGGAATGGCTTTATCAATCTTTGTTGGACAAAAAACGTAAAGCTTCTTTGGGTCCAGCTCCAGCCAAAGGCTTGTTTTTATATAAAATAGATTACCCAATGGAGTTTGTAAAATCGAGTTTAGACTAATTAAGTTAGAAAAATAAGTATATGAGAATTGTATTAAAAACCAGCGAAATTATATAGGTTTATGAAAATAATATCGGGTAAATATAAGGGTTTAAAATTACCCAAAGCTTATGCTAACACTCGTCCTACAACTAATAAAGTTACACAAGCTATTTTTTCTAAATTAGTTAATTTGGTTGATTTAGAAGATTTTGTGTTTTATGATTTATTTGCTGGGACAGGAGCTATGGCATTTGAGGCTTTATCTAGGGGCTGTGTTAAAGTTTATTTAAATGACAAAAATAAATTGACAGCTTATAAGTTAAAATTGTTTATTAAAAAAAATAATATAGATAATGCTAGGGTAACTAATTTAAACGCTAAAGGTATATCAATGAATTTCAAAACTAATGAAAATATAATAGTCTTTTTAGACCCGCCATATAATTTTGCCGAAAAATATTTAGCAAAAGTTTTTTCAGCTATATCTAAAGCTAATTTTATTATTTATGAAACATCTAAAAAACAAACTAGACGGTTAAACAATATTCTAGACGCTAACAATTTATATATTTTGTCAGATAGTTTTTATGGTGATACAGCAGTTTATTTTATTACTAAATAAATTTAAATTGTCAAAATAGTGTTTTAATCTTTAAATATTTATTTTTGAAAAAGTTTTGTATTTTTTTAGCTACCCTTAACTTTCACATTATCGGTTGTGGCATAAGTTCTCCTAGTTAACCAATCAACTGAATCTTGATTTTGAGCTAATATAAAATGCCCGTTCCAAACAATGTTATAAAACATAGCCATATTATCAGCTGTAGAATTAGTTAAATCTGTGTCTGACCAATCAATATCGCCATTTAGCGTGGCATCGCTAAACATAGACTGCATACTAGTCGCCGCACTCCCAAATTCAGCCGGAAAAGTAAAACTAGACGGTATTGTAACATTTTGAAACATATTATCCATATTTAGAGCCGCACTTCCAAACCATGTCGGAAAAGTAAAATTATTCGGAAATTCAACTTTGTAAAACATATAATTCATATCTAGAGCCATGCTGCCAAACCCCGCAGGCAAAATAAACCCAGCAGGGAAAGTTGTCCCAGCAAACATACCACGCATATCAGTCGCTGCACTGCCAAACCCAGCCGGAAAAATAAACCCATCTGGCAAAATAACATTATAAAACATATCATTCATATTAGTTGCCACACTCCCAAACCCAGCTGGTAAAACAAATCCCGCAGGCAACGAAGTTTTATTATACATTTCAAACATGTTTGTCATTTTAGTTGCTAGAGATCCAAATCCAGCTGGTAATGAGAAATTAGTAGGTAAGGTTGTCCAGTAAAACATCCCAAACATATCAGTCGCAGCACTCCCAAACCCAGCCGGAAAAGTAAAACTAGACGATATTGTAGCAACTTGAAACATATAAGCCATATCAGTCGCCACACTGCCAAACCCAGCTGGTAATGAGAAATTAGTAGGTAAGGTTGTCCAATAAAACATATACCTCATATCAGTCGCCACACTGCCAAATCCAGCAGGTAAAGTAAAGTCGTTTGGTAGTGAAACACTCCAAAACATACGCTCCATGTCTAGAGTCACACTTCCAAATCCAGCCGGAAAAGTAAAACCAGACGGTATTGTAGCACTTTGAAACATATGAGACACATTAGTCGCCACGCTCCCAAATTTAGCCGGAAAACTAAACCCATCTGGCAAATTAGTTTTCCAAAACATAGCTCTCATATTTGTAATAGCTGCTGTATTTAAATTGGTTAAATTAATTTTACCTCTTGTTCTCTTATATAGTCCATAAAATAAATAAGAACTATCAGGATTAGCTTTGATTTCCCAATTAGATCCTATAATAATTTCGGTTGATTTAGTCACACAGGCTAAGATAGAGTTGTCGCTATTGGCTGACACATCGGTTGGGTTAGAGCAAGTCGGTGGAGCATTTTGAAAAGATATTTTAGTAATATCAGATCGAATTAGATTAGACACACCTAAAAAACTTTCATCATTGCCGGATTGAGTTTTTAAATAAGGAATTGTTAAATCCAAAGTTACGGCATCTTTTTGTAAAAATAATGCCATTTGTTGTCGAGTGGTGTTATATTTTGGTCTAAAAACTATATTACCAGCTTTAATACATTCTGGTTCTGGTTTGCCTTTACTTGTACATGTGTAACCAGCTGTTATATTATTTTTGACCAAGAAAGCCACAGCAGCTTCTTGACCGCTAGCTATTATTTTAGCTTTATCTTTAAAGGCGTTTAAATATGAGTTAATTTCACCTGTAGACATAGTTGGCGAAGCCGCAAAACGATATAAAAATGTTGCCATTTGTACTCGGGTAACTTTACCCTCTGGATAATAAACTAAATCACCTTTTTTAGCACAACTTTTAACTGGTTTAGCAATAGCCGTGCAAGTGTAACCGGCTGTTATACCTTGAGTTGATAGCCAATTAATATCGTTTTTATGAACTGATTTAGAAATATCTTTAAAAGCTGTCGGTGTGCCTTCTATGTTTGGATTTCCAGCTAATTTATGAAAAAACGAAGCTATTTGTCCGCGGGTGGTCGGGGTAACCGGGTGAAAACCGCCGTCAGGGTAACCAGTTGTTATAGTATAAGTGGCAGCCCATTTAATGGCTACTTGCCAATTATAGGTTAATTTAGAAATATCTTTGAAATTAGTTGTGGCTGGGGTTGGGATTAAAGTTATTGATACTGGATTAGGGGATAGACTACCAGTGCTTTTACCGTCAGCAGTTACTGTATAAACATTAGCTGACCAATTACCAGTTGACAAATCTGATAAGTCTATACTAGTTGTATTTGAATTAATGTTACTTATTGTTTGCACTACACTAGATATATTATTTAATAATTCAACTTGATAAGTGTATTTATCAGGCGGTGAGGTTGGAGCATTCCAAATAATTGTGACTGAATTATAGGCTTGGCCTTTAGAAATTGACACATTTTGTGGAGCTGGCGATGGATCAGCTAGTTTAGGAGTAACCTGCTTAGTGGTAGTCTGTTGATTGTTTTGAGCAGTCTGGGTTTGAGTAGCTGGTTGTTTTATATCTGTTTGTTGCCGTATATTTGCTTGTTGTTCTGCAGCTTGAGCTTGCGGCAAGTTAATTATTGGCAAAACCGTTAAGCTTAAAGCTGTTATTATAATTGTCACTAAAATTTTTGTATATTTTGCATATTTTGGCATTTTCTAATTTCCCCTTTATGTTTCTATATAGAATTAGGAAATTGTTAATTTAGTTAAAGAATAAAAAATGTTTAAATATATCTATTATTCAAATACACTTATAATCTAATTTCCTATAAGATAATTATACACTCATAATCTAATTTTCTATAATATAATTTCCTTAAAAAATACTAGGAAAAATTAACTCCCCTTAACTTTCACATTAGCTGCGGTGGCACCAGTCCCATCAATTAACCAATCAACTGACCCTTGATTTTGAGCTAGTATAAAATGTCCGTTCCAAGTTGTGCTATTAAACATATCAGATTTGCTAGCCGTGGAAGCAGTTAAATCTGTGCCTGACCAATCAATATCGCCATTTAATTCAGCCCCCCAAAACATACCACCCATACTAGTTGCCGCAGATCCAAACCCCGCAGGTAAAACAAAATCGGCTGACAAAGAATCATTAAAAAACATAGCATCCATACTAGTTGCTACACTGCCAAATCCGGCTGGCAACGAAAAATTGGCGGGTAAATTTTCAACTCTAAAAAACATGTTTCCTGCATTTGAAAGCTTTGGCATAAAATTATTTCCTATATTAAAATTACCACTAATATCAATAAGTTGAAACATTTGAGAGCCATTAGTGGCATCCATCATAAAATTATCTCCTATAGTTAAATTTTTAATGTTAGCGTCATAAAACATTAGGCTTGCATTAGTAGCCCTTGTTAAAAAATTATTTTCTATAACTATTGAACCGTCAGCATTTACATTGTAAAACATTTCGTAGCCACTAGTAGCATTTTGGGCAAAATTATCTTCAATAGTTAAATTACCGTTGATCTGAGCATTCAGAAACATAAAATCAGTT
>JAITSD010000090.1 GCA_031288055.1 Candidatus Opitulatrix roisinitermitis
CAGCTTTTGAAATATTACTACCAACTAATTGGCCTTGATTATTACCATATAAAAGTTGATTATTTGGTAGGCTATTAACTCCAGTTCCGCCTTTAGCCACAGGCAAAACTGTTGAGCTAGTTACGGCATTAACTTGTCCTAATCCACCACTTATAAAAGTTACTATACCGATTAAAAATAAACAAAACACAGCTCCTAATTTTTTAAAGCTGAACTTATTCCAATTTTTCCTAATTTCTATATTATTTTTCTTAATTTCCATACTAAAATTATTCCAAAAAAAAAAACACTTAATAGCCTGATAATTTTCTAATAAAATTGTTAAAAAATATTTAAATTTGTTAACTGAAAGGGGTGGCAGTCCCGAAAATGTCTAAATTTGTTAACTGAAGGGGCGGCAGTTTCCCTGCTTAAAGTTTTTTAGTTGAAGGAATATTTTTATTTAAGGGTAACAAATCTTTTTACTATTTGACTGTTATTTATTTGTTGTTTAGTGTTATAGACAAATATGAAGAATATATTTAATTATAAAATTAAATTAACAATGGTAAATAAGTTTATTCATTAGGATGAAGGGAAACAATAATGAAAACACAAAAAAGTTGTAATGTCTGGTTCGGTTTTAAAAAGTTTTGTTTGTCTCTTGTGGCGTGTATGGCTTTAGCGACTGGAAGTGTGTTTGTGGCTCCTCTAGATGCTAATGCTGGTATTAGTTTTAGCAATTCTAGATATAAAGAAATTAGATGGTACGATGACACAGGTACAACTTTGCCTCGTGTACCTAATTATAGTAAATATAATTTGCTTAATATAGTCCAGCCAGGTGATGTAATTTATGAGGCTGATACTTTTTTCGGTTTAACAGGACATGTTTCAACTATTGAGGGAATTTTTTATGATTCTACATTGAATAGAGATTATATACGGCTTGTAGAGACGCATAATCGTTTTATGGTTCGTGGTTATGGTGTAGTTAGAGGAGTTTTAGATGATCAACGAGTTGATGATCGGGGAATAACAATTTATCGTGTAAATAATGCCACTCAAGCTCAACGGCAAGCTGCTGCCGTTTGGCCTATTGCTCAATTAGGTAAACCATATACTTTTAACTTCTTTTATTATACTTCTTCGCCGAATAACGCAGATTGGTATTGTTCGGAATTGGTTTGGGCATCATGGTTAAACCAAGGTATTAATATTCGGAATAATGGTTGGCTTGCTATATCAGCTGCTATAACCCCAAGAGATGTTAGTTCATATTCGCAAGCTGTTACAAAGATATTTAAAGGTGATAAAACATAATAATACTTGAAATTATAAACAATTTTAAATTCATCATAGGTAAATAAAGGCGACAAAACCGAAAGGTTTTATCGCCTTTATTATTTAAAGAGTCAGTATTTAAATATTTTTTATTGTATAAAGAATTTATGTTTTCGTTTCATTTATATTGTTTATATAAATGTTTCTAAATTGTTTTGCCAGATGCTTTATGATAAACTTTTTATATGGCTCTAGGGGATAAAAAGATGCAAAAAACAAATACTGGAATAGAACTGAATAAAAAAAGTTCAAATAAAACTACTAATTTGGAAATAATGCAAAATATTTATGAAATCGAATTTTCTAAAATAACTAAAAGAGTATCAAATAAATACAAAATTGATAATATTGATTTGTTATTTAAGTCAGGCGATATATCAGCTATTTTTGCTAATGATCCTAAAGTGGAAAGTACTCTAGCTTCGGTAATTGCTGGAGCTGTTTATAGCGATAAAGGTGTTATAACTATTTCCAAAAACCTAGATCCTAGATATGATTTTTTATATGTTGATAGTAATAGCGGCTTACCGAGAGGTTTGTCGGACGATTTTTTTAGAAAGTTTGTTTCTGATTCTATTTTGGTAAATAAAGATAATAATAAATCTGATATGGCTAATAATTCTGAAAAATTAGATTCAAATGGCAGTTTGATTGTAGAAGGGGAAGTTGTAGATAGTGAATTAGATAACACTAATTTGTCAACTGAAGTAAAAGATATATCTGAAATAGAGTCCAAATCAAAAACTAAATTGAAGTTATGCAATATTTGGAAAAATAAGATTAAAGGTTTTAAAAAAGCTAAATCAAGTAGTTTTGATGAATCTAAATTATCTTATGTACAATCAGTTTTAACTAATAAAGATAATAAAACGCAATATAAGTTATTAGTTTTTGATAATCCAACTGAAAATTTGCCAATGTCTAAAAGAGCTGTTTATTGGCAAGAAGTAAAATCATTTTTAAAGCACAATAGGGACATTATAGTTGTGATAGTGTCGTCAGATTTTGATGAAATTGAATCAATTATAAATCGAGTTATAATTTTACAAGACGATAGTTCAATTATTGATAAATCAATTTCAGCTTTTACCAAAAAAGGTCAAACTTTGAAAGAAAGGGTAATTCATGAAATATCTTAGTCGGTTTTTTATTTTAAATTTAAAACGCTTATTAAAGCAACCTTGTTATTTATTACTTTTGTTGGTTTTGCCATTAGCGGTTTATGGATTAGGCTTATTATTAGCCGCTCAAATTCAAGGTTTGTCTTTATATGATTTTGGACAATATTATTTTATTTCAGCTATAGTTTTTGCAGCTTTCAGTCAAAGTTATCTGTATTTGGCTAAAAATATGTCTGATGATAGACTTAAGCATTTTGATATTGTTTTAAAAAATCATAAAAAATATTTTTGGTTTAATTTGTCTTATATAGTTATTTTTGGGCTTTTGCTTTTGGTAACTTCTTTATTATTATTCGTTTTTAGCGGTTTTTATGGTGGGTTGGTTTGGTCAGTTTTAAGGTATTGTGGTCTTTTGTTATATTCTTTTATTGGCTTTATAATGGGTACCTTTTTTGCTATTATGGTATCTACTATACCTCGTCGGTTTTTTACTTTAATTGGTTATATAACTTTATTTATTGCTTTTTTATCAGGCGTTTTTTTGCCAATGGAATCAATTAAAGATTTTGCGGCTCCTATTTTACAAATTATACCAATTTATAATTATGCTAATGTTGGTTGGCAATTTATTTATTTTAGGATTTATAGCGGCATTGATTTCTTATTTTTAGGCTTATGGACTATGGGCTTTTTCTCAGTTACTTTAATATTTTATCCTCAGTTACCAGAGTATTCCTTGGCTAAATCATTTGATAGTAAAGAAGCTAATTATCAAAGGACTAAATTAAATAAAACTTAATTCTTATTTGAGTTTTTTATATAAGCTATGAGAACTTTTTTTCGATTTATTAGTAGGTTATTTTATAGGTATATAGTAAAGTCTTATTTGTTTTCTAAGCCACCAGATCAAGCTCATAATATGATGATTGATTTTGGTCGTTGGGCTCAAAAAATACCCTTTCTGATGTTTTTATTGCGTTTTACTATGAAATATGAAAATAAAAAATTAGCCCAAAATCTTTTGGATTTACATTTCAAAAATCCAGTCGGTTTTGCAGCTGGTATTGATAAAAATGCTGAAATAGGCTATTGTATTGCTGGCGATGGGTTTTCTTTTGGTTCTTTTGGTTCTATCACAGCTAGATATGGCGCAGGTAATCCTAAACCATGGTATCATAGATTAGAAAAATATAATTCTTTATTAATTTACGCTGGTTTGCCTAATTGGGGCATTGATAAAATTGTTGATAATTTAGAAAAGCTTTATGATAATACTAAAAATTTTGTGGTGGTAGCTTCTTTAGCTCGAACCAATGATGCCAAAGCCGCTGATGACGCAGAAGGTATAAAGGATTATGTTTATTCTATTGCTAAATGCCAAGATAAAATATCTTTAATTGAAATTAATATATCTTGTCCTAATACTTTTAAAGGTGAACCTTTCACAGACCCTGAGCGTTTAGATAAATTACTAACCGCCTGTGATAAAGTAACTTCTTGGGCACCTGTAACGCTTAAAATGCCGTTAGATAAAAAACCTGATGAATTTGACGAATTGTGTGCTGTGGCAGCAAAACATAATGTGCAAGCTTTAACTATTGGCAATTTGCGTAAAGATAGGAATAATTTGGGAATACCGGATAATTGGCAAGGTAATATTGCTGGTAAATTAACTGAAAAGCAAAATAATATTTTAATTTCTCAAACTTATAAAAATTGGGGTGATAGGTTTGTGATAATTGGTTTAGGTGGTATTTTTACTAGTCTGGATGCTTATAAAAAAATGCGTGCTGGTGCGTCGTTAATTCAAGTTGCTAGTGGTTTAATGTATAAAGGACCAACAATTGTGCCTGATATTAAAAAAGGTTTAATTACACTTTTACAAAAAGACGGTTTTAATCATATCTCGGAAATTATAGGAGTTGATACTAAGTAGGTATTTTATGTTAAATAATCAGACTTTAACAGTCTCTATAGTCGTGCCAGTCTATAATGAGGAAGATGTTATTATAAATTGTTTAAAGGCATGTTTAGAGCAAACTTGTTTACCAAAGGAAATAATTGTGGTAGATAATAATAGTTTTGATAACTCTTTGCATTTGATTGCTAATTTAAAACGCACACATAAAAATGGCGAACTTATTAAAGTCTATTCTGAAAAACAACAGGGTTTAGTGTCTACTAGAAATACCGGTTTTGTTAAAGCCAGAGGCGATATATATGGTAGAATAGATGCTGATACAATTATTCGAACCGATTGGGTGGAGAACTTGAGTTTGGCTTTTGCTGATCAAGAAATTATGGGAGTTTCTGGTCCAGTTTTATATTATGATATGCCGTGGCGGCATTTTGGGCTTAAAGCAGATTTAATTATGAGAAAAATTGTTTTAGGGATGAATAAAAAATACAGATTCTTATTTGGTTCTAATATGGCTTTAAGAGCACAAGCTTGGGATAAAATAAAAGATAAAGTTTGTTTAGATAAACAGGATTTATTTCACGAGGATATTGATATATCTTTACATTTGAAAGAAGCCAATTTAAAAATAGCCTTTGTGCCATCATTGGTGGCTGGTATTTCAGCTCGTCGTATGGGTACATCACCAAAAGAATATCGCAATTATGTTAAAAGATTTTCTCGAACCTATAACGCTCATAATGTTAAACAATTTGGACAAAAAACTCCTGAGTATATTTTAATGTCAATTTATCCACCTTTGCATATTTTGCATAAATCTTATGGTAAAAGATTTAATAAACTTGGTGGATTAAATAGATATTCTAAAAAGCTTTTTCGCCATTAATTTTATTTTTGATAAAAAGACACAAAGTTTTTTAAAATTTTATTAGCTTGGGTATAATTTTTTTGACTAGCTAATTTTAGGATTTTGGCTAAGTTATCTGGTGTAAAATAACCGTGGTTTTTGTAAATTTTTGCTCTAACACTTAATGAATGATAATTTAATTCAGGGTGAAATTGAGTGGAATATATATTGTTTTTAATTCTGAGCATTTGGATAGGGCATTTGGCAGTGCTGGCTAAAAGAGTGGCTTTAGATGGTAATTTGTCTAAGGCAATTTTATGTCCTGTTATACAAGGAAAATTATTATTTACACCTTTGAGTAGTTTGTCATCTAATCCAGCTTTAGTTAATTCAATTTTGACAACTGATAATGTTTCAGAATATTTGCTACTAATAGGTGTTTTGGTATAAACTCCTAAAAGCCCTATACCGTAGCAAATTGACAAAAATGGAAAATCGTTTTTAATAACTCTATCTAGTAATTCAAATAATTTATTTTCAATTTCTTTTTGCCTAGTTTCTGTGGTTTTAGAACCTGCATTGAAAGGTGAACCAGGCAAAATTAGACCTGAAACTTTTGCTAAGTCTATTTTCCAGAATTGACCTTTATCCATTCGCACTCTAATCAGATGTTCCTTATTTAGTTCTCCTAATTCTAAAAACGATTTATATTCGCCTTGACTAGCTATATATTCAGGTCGAGTTTGTAAAAGTACAAATGGTTTCATAATTATTTTAGGTTTTTGAATTTTTTTATTCCATAAAACATATAGGGCAAGATCGACAAGTTATTTTTCTATAATGTATACAATGAGGCATATTATTAGTCTAGCAAAACTTCTATTTAGTAAAATAAAATTATAGTAGAGCAAATTGTGTAAAATATTTTAGAGATTTTTATTAGTTTAGTCTAATATTTGCTATTCTATAATTAAGTCATAGCTTTGCAAAAATTAAATTAGCAAATAAGAAACGTTAATGCATTGTTTATTAACGTTTAGGTGGATTACCCGAGTGGCCAAAGGGGGCAGACTGTAAATCTGCTGGCTTCGCCTTCACTGGTTCGAATCCAGTATCCACCACGCAACAGCTAATTTGTTGTATTATACAATATTTACTGTAGGAATATTTAGTTTTTTATAAAGTAAATAAAAGTTATTGCCCTGATAGCTCAGTGGTAGAGCACTTCCATGGTAAGGAAGGGGTCCCGGGTTCAAGTCCCGGTCGGGGCTCCCTATAAAATGAAAAAAGCTTTATAATGAAGCGAAAGTGTAAAATTGCTCTGCAATTTATTTATATTAAAAGTTATTCCTATTATTTTTTTATGAAAGTAGAATTATAATGCCAAAAATAAGGGTATTTTATTTATATTTTGTTTGTATTTTAACAGATATTTTTTTTAATGATTATTTAAGTTATTCATTATATATAAAGGTAGTTTTATGGTTGATAAGCTGCACAAGCCACAGCTGTATGAAGCTTATTTTGTGATAAACTGAGTATATGTCTAATAAAGATATTAACAGTGACTACGGTTCTGATGATATAACGGTTTTAGAGGGTCTAGAAGCTGTTAGAAAACGGCCAGGAATGTATATTGGTTCCACAAGTGAAAAAGGCTTACATCATTTAGTTTATGAGGTGGTTGATAATTCAGTTGATGAAGCTTTAGCTGGCTATGCCACATTTGTGGATGTAACCATTTTAGCTGATGGCGGCGTAAAGGTGGTTGATGATGGACGCGGTATACCAGTTGATGTGATTGAATCAGAGGGCGTTTCAGCCTTGGAAGTAGTTTTAACCCAATTACACGCTGGCGGTAAATTTGGCGGAGGCGGTTATAATGTATCTGGCGGTTTACACGGAGTTGGAGTTTCTGTGGTTAATGCTTTATCAAAATATGTTAAAGTCGTTTCGTCCAGACAGGGTTTTGAGTGGAGTCAAGAATATGAATTTGGTATTCCTAAAACTGCTATAACTAAAGGTAAAGCTACTGAAATTACTGGCACAACTGTTATTTTTTATCCCAATGCTGAAATATTTGAAACTGTTGATTTTATTTTTGAAACTTTAAGAGCACGTTTAGAACAAATGGCTTTTTTAAATAAAGGTTTAAAATTAACTTTAACAGATGAAAGAATTAGTGCTTTAGACGATGATGAGATTACTGGAAAAACTAAGCAAACAGGTATCAATACAGTAACTTATATATATCAAAATGGTTTGATTGATTATGTGAAACATATAAATGACCATAAAAAAAGTGATACTATACACGATGAAATAATTTATATAGAAAAAGAGGATAAAACTAAGTTTTATTCATTAGAATTGGCTATGCAATGGACAACGGCTTATTCAGAATCAATTTACACTTTTGCTAATACTATTTCAACCACAGAGGGTGGAACACACGAAGAAGGTTTTAGAACCGCTTTAACATCTTTGATAAATAAATATGCCAGAGATAAACAATATTTAAAGGACAAGGACGAAAATCTAACTGGCGATGATGTGAGAGAGGGGTTATCAGCTGTTATAAGCGTTAAATTAGCTGAACCTCAATTTGAGGGTCAAACAAAGACCAAGCTGGGTAATACTGAAATTAGAACTTTTGTGCAAAAAGCTATGGGCGAGGCTTTTAAGGACTGGCTTGATTCTCATCCTAAAGATGCTAAAATTATTGTTCAAAGATCTATGGCAGCTTCACAAGCTAGAATTG
>JAITSD010000008.1 GCA_031288055.1 Candidatus Opitulatrix roisinitermitis
CAACCATATAATTTGCTATTGTAACACCTCTTTGCAAGGCCGCAAATTTATTTTTAGTTAGTAATATATACTCGTTTAATTTTGAAGTATCATTTCTAAGAGTTCCGGCTGTATCTAAATTAACTAATTTATCAGTTGATTCAGTCAATTGAGTACTCAAATCACTAATAGCAGTTTGTACATTATCTAACTGGGTTGGATCTTCATTATCAGTGGTTTTAGACATATGATAAACAAAAGGAGCATCAAACATTAAATCAATAAAATAATTGGCCACAGCTCCTATAGCACTTTGTAATAAATCTTTAATTGGCAAAAAACTTATAAAAGAATTAGCAGCTTTATTAAATATCCAATTAGCAGCTGAGCCAGTTTGTTGTACTATAAAACCGTTAGCTCCTTCTATATTATTCAAAGCCTTATTAACGTTGTCGGATAAATAGGATACAACTTTATTCAACCCCTCATGCAAAAAATATCCCGTTCTTTCAGCAGCAACTGGAACAACACTTCCCTTAATAAAGCTATCAGCATTATTATTAGCCCTAGCGTTTAATGATTTATTAGCATCATCTATAGCTTGTTTTTCGTCATAAGCAAAAACTATATCTTTAGCTTTCGGATCATAACTTTCAATAATTGAAGATATATAATTATCAGTCACTGCGATTTCTAAATCGGCAATGGCTTTTTGTTGGCTAACATTATCAACAATTTTATCTTTATTAATATATATTTGACCAGTTTGACCTTTTTGAGCTTGGTTTTTAGACAAACTGATTAAAATAGCTTTTTTACTATTATCTTCAACTACTGTTGTGACATTATTTACAAGACTACCTGCCCAAATACCGCCAAATGATAAATCGCCAGAATCGACATTACTAGAAAAATAGCCATCAACTAATTTTAATTTAATATTATAAGTCGGTCTAGAAGCATAGTAATCATAACTAACTGAATCAAAAACTAATTTAACGCCACTTGGACTAGGAGACGAACTAGAGCTGGGTGACGGGTTAGGTGTTGGCATAGCATCAGAATCTAATACTAAACTATTAACAAACTTATTTAAAAATAAAGTATCAATATCATTACCAAATTGATAATAACCATCATTATAATTAGTGCTATCACCAATAGATATTTCCTTTATAGTTGATGTCTTTGTGAAAGTCCAAGAATAAAGCAAATCACCAACTTCTTTAAAAACTTTAGCTTTATGAACACGGCAAGTATTGGTATAACCTCCACCAGCCGTACTGCATTGTGATGACCATAGTTTGTAAGTTATATCACTTCTTATTTCGCTAGCTAAAATAGTATCGCTAACATTAGTATCACTATTTATATTGGTTGACTGACTAATTGGAGCAGCTAAACCAGAAACAGTTATTTTATCACTACTATTTTCTGCCACAAAAAAGGGATGACCTGTGCTGCCACTAAAAAGAGCTGCCATATTTTTATCTTCAATCCAGCTATTATACGATAAAGTGAAAGTTATATCCTTTATGGTAAAAATATTACTAGTTGTCGGGCTATCAATTATAACACTGGCTTGAGCTGACTTCACATTTAGTTCTGGTGTGACTATTAAAGTCGCCGACAACACCAAAGCTAAACTACATACTATAATTACTAAAAAATTAACAGTTTTTTTAACATTCCTAAATAGATTACATTTCATCTTTCTTGCCTTTCCTCTAAATAATTCAATCAGCCCTTAAAACGATAAGAACTAACTAGAATTTAGTCTACCTACTTTATTTCACAAAATAGGCTCCATCTTGTTTTTTATAAATACATGTTACAAAAAAGTTATATTTTATCATCATTAAATGGTGAAATTGGTTTATCGGGCTGAGAATTATCAGTCTGATTAACTGAATTGCTATCTGCGTAATTAATCTCAGTTTTATTATCTTTAATCCCGTCCATCTGATTAGTTGAAATGTTATCTATTTGGTTAATTTTAGTTTTATTAATCTCATCTTTACTCGTCTGATTAGTTAAATCATCACCTATTTGAGAAGTTTTAATTTGATTAGCCAATTTTTTGGATCGCCGTCTTGTTAAAAAAACTAAAACTTCACCAATTACGACAACTAATATACCTGATAATAATTCAAAACCTTTTTCTTCCAATTCAGCACTAGAACCGTCTTCAGGGATTAAATTAACAATTGCCGCAAAAGCAATAACTATAGTTGGCACCCAACCTAATATAAATAAAACAAATCTATTACCTGGTACTTTAAAAGGTCTTGGTGTGTCTGGATCAATTTTCCGCAATTTCAAAAAAGCTGGAAATAAAGGCACATAACATAAAAATAAAACTGTCATATCTAAGTCAAAAAATAACCAGAAAAAGTCATTAGGATCCCATATCCTATCAACAGGACTTTCTAAAATAAAAGTTGCTATTAAAACAAAAATAGTCGCTACAATACCAGTAACAAAAGCTGAACCAGATATTTTTCTAGTGATTTCTGATTTGAATACCCTCGGCAAACTATTTTCTAAAGCAGCAGTTTTAGTAACACCAAAAACACCATAACTCCAAGCTATAAAGTTGCCAAAAATGGTTAAAATAAATAAGATTGTCAAAATCATAACTATTATACTCTCGGGATTATGAGTTAACATCTGGGCTGCTTCAACTATTCCGCTGGCTAAACTTACTTCATTAAAAGGAATAGATAAACTTATACCAAAGGCACAAACAATATACAAAACTATTGATAAAACTGAACCAATAGCTATAGCTAAAGGAATATTCCTTTTAGGATTTTTTATCACCGGAATATAAGCCGTTAAAACCTCTAAACCAATGAAATTAAATAAGATAATAGTTACTGGAGCTATAGAAACAAAATCAAAGCTGGGTAAAAAGGTTTCAACACCCATATAATTTATCATGCCTTCATCGCACAAAACCTGTATTGCTAAAACCACTATTATAATAGCCATTAATAATTTAACAAAACCAGAAGTGCATATAAAAAACTTAGATTCTCTAACATTAGTACTCATAAAATAAACTGTTATCCAAATAAAAGCAATAGAAATTAATGCACCCTGCCAACTTGTGACAATTCCATTTTGCAAAATTGAACCATCTGAAGCTTGCGTTTCTGTGCTAACATTAATAGTTATGGGTATTAATAAAGCTAAAGAAGTGAACCATAAAACAAAGTTAAACCAGTAATAAAAACTAAACCTTGTACGCATTTTATCACCAAAGGCTCTGGTTATCCAGCCATAAATATTACTCTGATCAGGGTAGGTTACAGATAATTCACTAGTAAATAAAGCATATGGCACTAAAAACGCTAAACCTAAAACACCCCACCAAAAATATTGTATATTACCTACTATGGCTACTGACGGTGCTGCTTCACCTACAAATAAAACACTTACAATAACTAGTATGGACCCTACTAGGCCATATTTTCTTTCTCTCACCAAAACTCCCTTTTATATTTTACATACCTAACTGTCTAATAATATTATACACGATAATTTAATAAAAATACCGATATAATATAATAAAATATTTATAATGAAACAAAATCGATTTTTTACCAAACCGAAAATAGTCAACCCAAAATCAATAACCATAAATAGCTATGACCGAATTAATTGAAAATAAATTAATTGACTTTAATCTAATAAACCGCAAACTCAAAATTTGTGCTATTGGCGGAGGAGAAATAGCCATAAAAGATAATAAGATAAGCGACGGTTTAATATTAATTAAATACGCGTTAAAACAATTTAGCTTAAAAGAAAATAGCAAAGTCTTAATAATCCCCACTGCTAAAAGTTCCCAGAAACAATATAACCAAATGATAGAATCTACATATCAAGCTTGGCAAAACCTAGGTTTAAAAATTGACCTTTTACACCAATATAACAAAATGCCTGCTGTTAAAAAGCTAAAAGAAAAAATTGAAAGGGCTGACTGTTTTTACATAACTGGCGGCGATACTTTACAAATGATGACAATTTGGCGAAAATATAAGATTGATAAATTACTCTCGCAAAGTGCTAACAAAGGTAAAGCAATTTTAGGTGTTTCAGCTGGAGCCATTGCTCCTATGATTTGGGGGCATTCTGATTCCATGAGCTATAAAGTTGAAGCAGGGCATGCTTGGGATTATATTAAGGTTGAAGGTTTAGGTTTACTACCTTTGGCTATAACACCGCATTATGATACTAAAATGCCGCCCAAAAATAAACCTCGAGCTAAAGAATTTAAGAAAATGTATTTAACTCAAGCTAAATCAAAACCGCACAATATTATAACGGGTTTTGGTATAAATAATTTCGCTGCCATAATCGTTCAAAATGGCAAATTAGATTTTGCTAGCACTAGACCAACTGCCCATATACATAAATTGTTTATACGAGGGGGACAAGTCGCTACTCAAACTATGCCTAATAAACTTTTGTACAACTAACTTAAAAAATACTCAGTTAAATAATTCGCTCTAATCATCAAATAAAAACTTATAAAAACAAATAACCAGAACTTAATAAAAATGAGTAGCGGGGGAAGGATTTGAACCTACGACCTCCAGGTTATGAGCCTGGCGAGCTACCGAGCTGCTCCACCCCGCGTCATTGTTATATTTAGTTTACACCAAAATAATAAATAGCCAAAAAATAGATATAAATAAAGCTTATGTATTAGGCACCAGAACAGTTAAAGCACTAGGTTTTAGACCGATTTGTAACTGACTAATTTGTCCCATAATATCGCCATCTAATTGTAAATAAACCGGACGATTAGTTTTTACTTTAGCACTAAGTCCTTGTCGATGATTGATATTACTAATTTTGAGAGTATTTCTTTTCTCTAAACCCATAGACTGCATAACTATATTATTAAAAAGTTGCCCCCAACCTAAAATATTAGCTTTAGTGTCTAAAGCTACAAAATCAAGTTTACCATCATTAGGTCTAGCTGGCGGTATAAGAGTTAATCCAGGTATTTTACTAACATTGCCAAAAAGCAATGATCTTATTTGAATATCATATATATTATGAGTTATTTTATCAGTATCTAATATATCAACCTTGGCGGTAATTCTAGGATTACGCATTTGTTTTAAAGACCCTGTGAAATAGGCCAACCAGCCTATTCGTCTTTTTAATTTTTCAGATGTAGTAGCTATCATTGCTGCATCAAAACCTAAACCAGCCACAGCTAAAAAAGCCTGTTTGGAATCTCCAGACCAAGTATAATTCTGAGTATTTTGGACTTTAACAAAACCTATATCATACATTTTTGAATGTCCAGCTATAACCGTTAATAAACACTTATACAATTTGGTTGGTTCTAAATCCAAATTACGAGCAAATATATTAGCCGTGCCTATAGGAATCAAACCAAAACACCTATCATTTTGACTGACAATTTGAGCCACTGCTCTGGCCGTGCCGTCGCCACCAACCGCCACAATAACATCAGCTTTATTATCAATAGCTAATTGAGCCTGTTTACCCCCCGGAAAATCTTTTTCTGTGTAATAAAATTGTGGTTGGGGAAATTTATGAATAATAAAAAACTGTTTAATATATTCCACAGTTGAATTAGCCTTTTTTTTTGATGGATTAATTATAAAGGCATATTTTAAACGACGATTTTTCTGAGACGGTATACGCCTTTGTAAAAGCTGAACTTTAACTCGTTCTATATAAGATTTCCGCAAAAAATATATAATAGCAGAAATAATTAATAAAATTATTATTATGCCAAATACTATAAATATTGCAATTAACAAATCTATTATTGGCATCACTTTACAGTATAACAAAATTATAAATATTAATGAAAAGCGAATGGGGTATTCAATTTTTTGCTTGTTATTTTCAACTTACTTGTTTAGAATAAGTTTTTTTAGATTTATTCTGTGGCATTTTTTGGTTTTTATAAGTTTTTCAGATATTATTTTATTATATGCCTCCTTAGCTCAGCTGGCCAGAGCATCTCACTTGTAATGAGAGGGTCGAGGGTTCGAATCCCCCAGGGGGCTCTTTTAGTTTAATTAAAATAATATTTGTATGCCCTAATATTTATATAACATGGGATTAGAACCCAACGGGTTCGATCAATTACTATGGGGGCATCACCCCCATACCCCTTGACAGTGGGCTCTTTTAGTTTAATTAAAATAATATTTGTGTATGCTATTTAGACGGCATAGAATACTAAATCTATTTACCATGGAACGATATAGATGTTGTGTAAGCCTCATCTAGTAAAATAGAAAAACGCTATGGTTTCATATTTTAGATTTAAACAATCAATTTCGCGGTAGCGATCAACGATATAAAAAGATAACTTCGTTTGGTGTAAAAAAATTATCCAGAGTAATGGACAAACTTTATAATTTTTAAATAATGAAATATTAAAAATTATTTATTAGAAAATTTAAAAAACTTTAAAGTCAAAGAGTTTAGCACCACGGTTATAGAACTCAAAACCATTGCTAAACCAGCTATTTCTGGCCGTAAAACTAAACCTATAAAACTGAAAACTCCAGCCGCTATTGGTATTCCCAAAAAATTATAAATTAATGAAAAAAATAAGTTCTGATGAATTTTTAATACCACAGCTTTAGATAGTGAAATTGCCCGAGATACATCAACTGGATCTGCTTTTACTAAAACCACATCACCAGTCTCAATAGCCACATCTGTGCCAGTTCCCATAGCAACTCCCACATCAGCCACTGCTATAGCTGGCGCATCATTAACCCCATCCCCTACCATAGCAACTTTTTGCCCCTCGCTTTGTAATTTAGCTATCTTATCTGATTTCTCATCTGGCAAAACCTCTGAAAAAATATTTATTATGGAAAATTGACTAGCCACCGCTTCAACTCCGCGTTTACTATCACCTGATAAAATATATGTTTCAATACCCTGTTTTGATAATTTATCTATAGCTTGTTTAACTGATATTTTGACTTTATCAGCCATTGCTATAACACCTAAAATATTTGATTTATCAAATAAAAAGGCTAGTGTTTTAGCTTCTTTTACTAAATTATTTAAATTAATTATTTTGTTAATATCAGCTAATTGATTTTGACCCATTTCGCCACCAAGAACTTTTTTAACAAAACGATTATTTCCAAAATAAAAAACTTTATTATCAATTATGGCTTGCACACCAAAACCTGACACTGCTTGAAAATCTTTATATAACAGAGGTTTAATTTTATCTAAATCAGCCTTTTTTAAAACTGCTTGAGCTAAAGAATGTTCACTACCACTTTCTAGAGTAGCTGCTATTTGCAAAATCTGTTTTTTAGATTTTGTTATATCAATAATATCAGTTATAAAAGGCTGTCCAACAGTTAATGTGCCAGTTTTGTCAAAAACTACAGTATTGATTTTACTTAACTTCTCTAATATTTCGCCACTCTTAATTAAAATACCAAGCCGACTAGCTTGTCCAATACCCACAGTAACAGCTGTGGGAGTTGCTAAACCTAAAGCACACGGACAAGATATTACCACCACTGAAATAAATAACATAATGGAGTCTGATAAGGGAGCGTTCAATAAATAATACCAAATTAAAAAAGTTATAACAGCAATTATTAAAACCGTTGGCACAAAAATAGCTGATATTTTATCTGCTACATTTTCTATAGGGGCTTTTGAAGCGTTAGCCTCAGCAACCAATTTAATGATTTGAGCTAAAACGGTGTTTTCACCAAGGGCTTGAGCCGTAATTTCAATTGTACCCATACCATTAATGGTTCCAGCCACAACTTTATTAGTTACCGTTTTATCAACTAAAAAACTTTCACCTGTTATCATAGATTCATCAACCGATGTGATGCCTTTACTTATTTGACCATCAACTGGAATTTGTTCACCTGGCTTCACTAAAAGCTTGTCACCTAATTTTATATTATCCACTAAAATATCTTGCGTATTATTTGACTTAATTAAATGAGCTGTTTTAGGTTGTAATTGAATTAAGTTTTTTATAGCCTCACCGGTTTTATTAATAGCTCTAGCCTCTAACCATTTACCTAAAATCACAAAAGTTAGTAAAAAAACTGAAGTTTCAAAATAGAGATTTACTGGCTTATTTGTCATAGTAGATAATAGACTATGGGATTGGGCAAAAAATATTATGAAATTAACACTACTGTAAATATAAGCCGTAGTTGTACCTATAGCAATTAAACTATCCATATTAAACGCTTTATTTCTTAAAGCTGAAATAGCGCCTTTATAAAAAATCCCACCTAAGAAAATCTGAGTAAACGAGGCTAGAACGAAAGACACTACCGCCATATAAGACATTAAAAAATTATGACCCGGAAAGTTTTCACCAAAAGC
>JAITSD010000041.1 GCA_031288055.1 Candidatus Opitulatrix roisinitermitis
AGGTTTCGAACCTGAAATATATTGTGATTAGATTTAGAATTATTTACACATTTAGCCATTTCACGCACTATACTCCATACTAGAAACTATTTCACCATCTAATCTTATTTTCCTTTCAATAAAGTTTAACAAAATCTGAGCAACAAAGGTTAAAATCAAATAGATCACACAAGTTATTAAAAAAGTTTGGGCAAACAACATAACGGAACCTGAAATAGAATTAGATTGAAAATATAAATCAACCACACCAATTACATTAAGTACACAAGAGTCTTTGATATTCACTATAAATTGATTGCCAATAGATGGAAAAGAGTTTCTGATAGCTTGCGGCAAAATAATATATCTGAGTTGTTTTGGCAAAGTCATACCTAATGATTGAGCAGCCAATCTTTGCCCCGAATCCACACTTTGAATGCCAGATCTGATTATTTCACTCATATAGGCTCCCGTATTTATAGAAATAACCACAAGTCCGGCTGTTAAGGGTTCCCAATATAAAACTGGTCGTAAAACATAGAACATAAAAATTGCTTGAATCATCATTGGGGTACCCCTAAAAACAAATACATAAAACTTAATTAAAATATTTAATATATATTTACAAATAGTTTTTAAAAGCGAATCGTGTGATTTTACTTGAACAGAATTACCTAAGCCTAAAACTAAACCAATAATAAATCCAAAAATAGTTCCTAATATAGCTAACAAAATAGTAATTTCAGTACCATATAAAAATAAAGGCCAATTATTTTGTAAAATCCATAAACTCGTTGCTATAAAACCGCTAGTCTGAGGTGAAAAATTCGAATCGGTTGTGACATTAGAATCTCCCATAACAGCTTGTAACATTAGCTCTTTTCGCTTAGTTAAACTAATTTTATCTAAAGCAGTTTGAACTTGATTAAAAAATGAGCTATTTTTAGTACCTTTTGGCAGTCCAATAGATACTGATGTATCAGCTTGAAAACCTTTATTTTTAATAAATTTAACAACTTGTAAATCATGATTTGATCTTATAATACCTTCGGCCACAGGCATTTCAGCCACTATTCCATCTGTTTCATCATTTTGTAAAGCATAAACTAAAAGTGGATACGACTCTTTTGGCGTTTGATGAACTACACCTTTTATTTGATCAATAACATCATCATAAATGGTATTTTTTTGAGCCATTAACTTATAATTTGTAAATTGTTGAATATTAGAAAATTCAGCCGGTTTTGAATTTTTCCTAACTATCACAGTTAAATCAGATGAATAATAAGGTGTAGTAAAGTCAATACCGTTTTGTCTTTCGGAAGTATTAGTCATACCAGCAATCACAGCATTTATCACACCTGATTCCAAAGCTGGCTGTAAACCGTCCCAAGCAATTTTTTTAATAACTAATTTTTTATTTAACTCATTAGCTATAATTTTAGAAATTTGCACATCATAACCATCACACCAACCGGCTGAGCCTATAGATACAGCTGTTGAACTAGCAGAGGCAGTTTGCCAATTAAATGGCTCATAATTACATTCCATACCTACCACAAAATCATTATTCTCATAAGCTTTAGCTCGTGGTAATTCAAAACTAAAAGGGCTAATCAAAATTAAAAAAACAAAGCACACCGAAATTATTTTAAACAAATTAAATCTATTAAAAATACACTTCAGCCAATTAGTTTTATAATAATCAACCACTCGCAACCTATGAAAGCTCTTATCTTTCATTTTTACAGTTTAGCATTTTTTATAAAAAATAACTTTTTAATTATAATTTATTCTATTATAAAGTTTATAATTTTATATGGTAGAATAAAAGTAGATTTATTGCAAGTTTTATGTTGCAGTATTTGGATAAAAACAAGAAATAATATTCATATAAAATAAAATTTATATACTAAAAGTTAAACTTTACAAAAATGAATAACATCTAATACATAAAAAATAGTCCCCGCATATTAAACAGGAATAAAAACGCAAAAATAAATTACGAAAGGGCAATTATGAAATTTGTATTAAAATTATTTATCCCAATTATAATAATTATCAATTTAGCTTTAAGATTAATTAATTACACCATAAATTATATGTCAATGACTAAAACGCTGGGGATTCCACTAAATTTCCTTAATATAGAATTATAAGCTCAAAGCAAAATATAAACAAGACTAAAAAATATGCAAATAAATAAAATTTCTATTCTAAAAATCCTAATAAGCCTTGGCATAATGACTTTATATTTTGTAGTTTTGTCAGTTACTAGTGCACAGGCAACCACCCAAGCACCAACTCAAACTGATTTGTTATCCAATAACCAAATTTCAATTAATCTAACTGCTTTTAAATCTACTAACAACCTACCTACTCTGCCGCCAGCTCCACAAAATGTCGTCCTTTCCAGAGGTCAAGTTCGTAATTCCATAATAGTTAATTGGCAAGCCCCAGATACACCTCCTGAATTTTACACTTATCAAGTTGATTTGTTAAACAACATATCTAGTATAACACAAACCATAAATAACATTGGTTTGGGCGAAACTAGTATAGAATTTAATAATCTATCAACTGGCAACTGGCAAGCCCGTGTTTACACGATAACCAATAATGAAAAAAGTCTAGCAGCACAATCAAATATGGCAATTTCCATTGCCTTAACTCCCAATTTAGAAACAGTTAATTTCAATGATATTGCTAGTTTATCTGATAATTGGCAAGCTGCAATTAAATGGGCCACCGGATACAGCATAACTTCAGGTTATCCAGATGGTAGCTTTCGTCCCACCAGCCCAACCACTCGTGGACAAATGGCGACTTTTTTTCATAAATTAGCCGGTAATCCTAATATTCAAGGCACGCCCACAGCTTTTAAAGACATTGCTAAATCTGCTCATAAAAGCGATATTGATTGGCTATCAACCCAAGGTATAACAGCTGGATATACTTGTACAGACAAAGGTAAACCAGTTATTACATGTGGTAAAAAAGATGATTTAGTTTATTACCCAGAAGGCAAAATTACTCGCGTTCAGATGGCAACATTTTTATATAAATTTGCGGCGTCTCCAGCTATAACCCCCGATGAAATTAACTCTTATTTAAACTCGTTTGAGGATAAAGCCCAAATAATAGCTACCGGTCAAGCCACTCCTATAGCTTTCCTAGTTAAAAATAATATTACTGGAGGATATACTTGTACAAATAAAAATAAGCCTGATGCCACTTGTACTAAAGCTGGGGACATAGTTTTTCGTCCTAAACATAACACCACTCGCCAGCAAATGGTATTATTTTTACAAAAAGTGGCTACAACTTTAAATCTATCGGCTTATTTAAAAACCGAAATCCCTAATCCTAACAATTTTTTAGGTTTGTCTAGTCCAGCCAGAAACCAAATTACTAAAATATCTTTCCAAAACACTTTACCTATATGTTCTAATCCAATTGATGTCTCAGCTGATAATAGCAATGGCATTTTAGCTTGTGTAATAGAAACTAACGAAATAGTCATTGGCGAAATTAATGGCATTCAAGCTAATCCTGATAGCTCTTACCTATTTAGTAATTTATCTATATCTAGTGGAGTTGATATTAATTTAACTAATTTAAACACCTTGTCAATTACTAATATGTCCCATATGTTTTGGAAAACTGATTTATCTAGCAACGATTTAACTTTACCAGATAACTTTGGATCTCAAGTACAAAATATGGAGTCTATGTTTTCGAATACTATTTTACCAATGAATAATTTTATTTTACCTGATGGCTTTGGAAAAAAAGCCATTAATATGAACTATCTATGGCAAAATGTCATAATTAGCGGAAATTTAATTATAGAAGATAATTTTGCACCAAATATTACCGATGCTAGTTATATGTTTCAACATGCCGTAATTAGTAAAAATTTAACTATAAAAAACAATTTTGCTTCAAACATCGCCAATACCGACTATATATGGCAAGATGCTACAATTAGCGGCAATTTAATTATAGGTGACAATTTTGCCCAAAATGCAACTAGCGCTAATCAAATGTTTAAAGATGCCACAATTGTTAATGGTTTATCTACAGGAAATAATTTTTTACCTAGTGTTACTAGTACTAGGCAAATGTTTGAACAGACTAATTTGTCAACAGCTAGTGTTATTTTATCGGCGGGGTTTGGATCACATATTACTGATATGAATTCCATGTTTCAGGGAAGCCTTTTGCCAAATGATTTTATCTTACCTGACGGGTTTGGAGAAATAACGCAAGATATGAATTCTATGTTTAAAAATACTATTTTCGCATCAAATTTAATGATCCCAACTAGGTTCGGACAAGCTGCCACTAATCTATCAGCTATGTTTGCAAACACTTCCTTGCCTGACGGATTGATTTTGCCTGCGGGGTTTGGAACACAAGCGACCAATTTAAATAATTTATTTACTTCTACCACTTTACCTAGCAGATTCTCTTTGCCAAACGAATTTGGATCCAAAGCTCAAAATATGAATCAGTTATTTTATAAAACCACTTTTCCCACAACCAGCTTTACTCTACCAAATAACTTTGGGCAAGCCGCCTTAAACATAGAAGAAATGTTTAAATTATCCACCATAAATAATAATATTGATTGGTCAGGTACTGACTTATCTAATTCAAAAGCTATTAAAACTAATATATTTCAGGATACTATTTGGAATAACCATTATCTAGACACAATAAATCCTAATTCTAGATTGTTTTTAATTACTGATAGTTCAATTAATAGTGCTTCCAGAATTAGAATTAAGGGTTCTGAAATAATTCTAAAAACCGAAAGTTTTAATCCAAGCATTTTTTTAGGTATAACAAGTCTTAATAGAAGTCAAATTACTAAAATAACTTTTCAAAATATTCTACCAACATGTACTAAGCCAAACGATTTATCAGAAGCTGAAAATAATACTATTTTAGCTTGCGTGGTCAATAACACCGAAATAGTTATAGGTCAAGTTGGCGGAGTAATAGCCAATTTTGATAGCTCCTTTCTTTTTAGTAATTTAACTACAACTAGCGGAATTGACATTAATTTAACTAATTTAAATACATCTTTAATTATTAATACGAGTTATATGTTTTTAAGAAGTAAATTACCAACTAGTTTTTTATTACCTGCGGGGGTTGGGTCTAAAGTCACTAACATGTCATCTATGTGGCAAAATACCTCATTATCAGACAATTTCTCTTTGCCTGCGGGGTTTGGCAGTGCCGCCATAGACATGAATTCCATGTTTTACGGAGTTAAATTTCTAAATAATTTGACCTTGCCAGATAAATTTGGGGCAAAAGCTTTAGATATGTCGTCTATGTTTGCTACTGCTAGTCTACCAGCTGAGTTTATTTTACCAACTGGGTTTGGTGGACAAGCCCTAAACATAAGTTGGATGTTTTTTGAATCAAAATTACCAATAAATAATTTGGTTTTTCCTAATGAGTTTGGACAAGTAGCTCTAGATATAGGCTCTATGTTTAACAGCTCTGTTTTACCGACCAAATTTAAATTTCCTGATAATTTTGGCAGTGTAGCTCTAGACATAAGTTATATGTTTAATAATGTTATTTTACCAAACGGATTTAATTTACCTATAAAATTTGGATCTATGGTGACTAATATGACCAGTATGTTTCAAAACAGTATTATGCCAGATCAATTTAATTTACCAATTAATTTTGGTAAAAATACCACAAGTATGAGCTGGTTATTTTATGAGGCTACCCTACCAACTAGTTTTACTTTACCCTCTGAGTTTGGACAAACAGCTATTGATATGAACGGTATGTTTGAATTAGCTATTTTAAAAGGCAATATAGATTGGTCAGCTACTAATTTATCTAGTCCTACAGCAAACAGAACTAATATGTTTCTAAATACAACTTGGAATAATCGTTCTATATATGTTCAAAACGAAAACTCTAAAACATTTTTAGTCACCAACAGTTCAATTAGTGATAATTCAAAAATTAAAGTTAAAAATATAAACTCAACACTAAAAACTGAAAAAATCAACCCTACTACATTTTTAAATATATCTAGCCCAACTAGAAACCAAATTACTAAAATATCTTTTCAAAACACTTTTCCAATATGCACTAATCCTATAGATTTATCAGATAATGACAAATCTGGAGTTTTAGCCTGTATAAAAAATAGCACAGAAA
Organism: Candidatus Opitulatrix roisinitermitis; assembly: GCA_031288055.1. Lineage (GTDB taxonomy): Bacteria > Actinomycetota > Actinomycetes > Actinomycetales > Bifidobacteriaceae > Opitulatrix. Next base: position 6,181 of record JAITSD010000041.1, read on the forward strand.
TTGTAATAGGATCCAATGGAGATGTGGTTCTTAATCTAAATAGTAGCTATTTATTCAGTAATTTAACTGCACCTAAGGGAGTCGAGCTTAATTTAACTAATTTAGACACCTCTCCTGCTAATGATATGGATTATATGTTTTCATCTAGTAAATTAGCCTCTAATCCAACCTGGTCTAACAATTTTGGGTCAATTGTGGCTAGCATAAATGCGATATTTAGCAATACGACTTTGCCCATAGGGTTCACCTTACCATCACAGTTTGCTTCAATATCTAATAATATGAATTCAGCTTTTGGTAACACTATTTTACCAACTGGATTTAGTTTACCTGTAAATTTCGGTGAAGAAGCCATTAATATAAATTCCATATTCACTAACACCGTTTTACCAACTAATTTGACTTTACCTACTAAATTTGGAGTTAAAGCTCTAGATATAAGTTTTGCATTTGCCAATACTACTTTGCCTAGCGGATTCACATTACCAAACAGTTTTGGTCAGATATCTACTAACACAAATTCCACATTCGCCAACGCAACATTACCAACCAATTTCACTTTGCCTACGGGGTTTGGCAGTGCCGCCATAGACATGAATTCTATGTTTAATAAAGTTACTATACCTAGCAGTTTATCTTTACCTACGGGGTTTGGACAAAATGCCATAAATTTAGATTCCATATTTTCGCATACTAATTTTCCAACTAAGTTTTCTTTGCCTGCGGGGTTTGGATCTAAAGCCACTAATATGTATAGTTTATTTAATTTAGCTATTTTACCAACCAATTTTTCCCTACCTGCGGGGTTTGGATCACAAGCGACCAATATGAACTACATGTTTTACGGTAACACTTTACCTGCGGGGTTCACCCTACCAGCTGGATTTGGCAGTGTGGCACAAAATATAAATTATATATTTGCCTTTACCACTTTACCTAGCGGGTTTAACTTACCTGCGGGGTTTGGCAGTGCCGCCATTAACATGGAAGGTGCATTCGATAATACTATTTTACTCACTGGTTTAACTTTGCCAACTGGATTTGGAAATATGGCAACCAATATGTGTTATATGTTTTATGGCTCTATTTTAAACAATGATATTGATTGGTCAGGTACTGATTTATCTAATTTATCGGCTAATAAAACCAATATGTTTAAAAATACAATTTGGAATAACCATTTCGCCTTAGCTAAAAATCAAGGCTCGGTTAATTGGTTAACTAATAACACGGGTGCCACAAGTTCAAATATAAAAATAAAAGGTAATTAAAACTATAATTATAGCTAAGAGTTAAAAGTCAAAAATTGTTTTAAACTCAAAATTGCATAAACGCTACCCGCTAAATTTAAACTTTCAACTGATTGCTGAATTGGTATATAAATAATCTTATTAACATTATTTAGAATATTAATTGGCAAACCATGAGCTTCACTGCCAAAAATAAAAGCCGTTTTTTGATACTGTAAATCTGCTTTATTTAATTTAGTTGCCTTAGAATTTAAAGCTGCTGCCAAAATACAATAGTTACTAGTTTGTAAACTCTTTATAAGAGGATTAATTTCACATCTAATTATAGGCATAAAAAATATAGTGCCAGCCGAAGCTCTAATTACTTTAGGATTAAACTCATCCACACTATTAGAAGTTAGAAATATTTTATTTACCCCAAAAGCTGCAGCAGCCCTTATAATAGTCCCTAAATTGCCAGGATCAGAAATATTATACAAAACTAAAACGGTTTTATTTTGCAATGGCTGAACAATCATATCATCGAGTCTTTGTGCCATTTTAGTTTGCAATTTAGTAACTTTAAAAATTACTAAAACACCACCAGTATTTTTTGAAATGCGATCTATTTTATCTCTAGAAACATAGTAAAATGGATACTTATTTAATTTCGTTAAAGAACTTATTCTTTGTATAATTTGTTGATTAGCTTCATCACAATAAACCTCTCTAATAGCTTCAGGGCAAAATCTTATTATATTTTCAACCGAATTTATACCTTCAGCTAAAGCTAAATCTAACTGATGGCGATATTTTGGTTGATTTAATTTTTTATAGGTTTTAATTTTCGATAAGGTCAATTCGACGTTGATGACGCCCTCCCTCAAATTGGACATTAAACCAAGCATCAAAAATGTCCTTAGCTAAATCAACTCCCACCACTCTGCCGCCTAAAGCTAAAATATTTGAATTATTATGCTGACGAGAAGCCCTAGCTGTGAAAGTATCAGAACAAACTACAGCTCTAACTCCTTTAATTTTATTAGCGGCTATCGAAATCCCTACCCCTGTACCGCAAAACAGGAGACCTAAGGAAAATTGTCCGCTAGCAACTTTTTGCCCAATTAACTTTCCATACTCCGGATAATCGGTTGATTCTAAAGAATAAGTTCCAAAATCCTCATACTCTATGCCCTCAGCCGTTAAATACTCTAAAAGACTGTTTTTTAACTCATATCCAGCATGATCGCTAGCCACAGCTATTTTCATATAATTTCCTTAAAAATAATTGTCAATTTAAACTTTATAAGCGGCTTTGCCAGCATATTTAGCAGCCAAGCCTAACTCTTCCTCAATTCTCAAGAGTTGATTATATTTAGCTACTCTTTCGCCTCTAGCAGGAGCACCAGTTTTTAACTGACCAACATTAGTT
>JAITSD010000031.1 GCA_031288055.1 Candidatus Opitulatrix roisinitermitis
TTAATGCCTGATGTTCTACCCAATAATGCCACTAACAAAGCAGTTAAATTTTCATCATCTAATCCAAAAGTAGCTGTAGTTAATGCCGAAGGTCAAGTCACAGCTATGTCTTATGGAGTAGCTGATATTATAGCAACAACTGTTGATGGTGGATTTATGGCTAAAAGTCAAATAATTGTGGATTCATCAATTGTTCCTGTAATTTCAATTAAATTAATTCCTAAAAATATTAATTTATTAGTAGGGGAGGAATGGCAAATTACACCAGTAGTTTTGCCAGATACTGCGACTGAAAAATCGGTAAGCTTTTTATCCTCTAATCCAGCGGTTCTTATAGTTGATAGCGGAGGTTTTGTTAGAGCTATAAATAGCGGTTCGGCTGCTATAACAGCCAGAACTTATGATGGTAATTTTGAGGATATTTGTAATATAGTTGTGTCTTATCCTTTTATATCTGTGGAATCTATTAATTTAACGCCGAATAATACCAGTATTGCCCAAGGTGATAGCATTCGTTTGCTTACAACTATTTTACCAGATAATGCCAGTGATAAAGCGGTTGAGTTTTCATCATCTAATCCAAAAGTGGCCACAGTTGAGTCTGATGGTCTGGTTAAGGGCATATCTAAAGGTATAGCCTATATTACCGTGGTAGCAAAAAACGGTGGTCAAATAGCTACTAGCCAAGTGGCTGTAGGTTTTATACCAATTTCTGAAATTAATATATGGCCTGCAATAGATACTGTTGAATTGGGTAAAACTCAAGAGTTTATGGTTTCTATTTTGCCAGATAATGTAATCGATAAAGATGTTTTGTGGACAACATCAAATTCATCTGTAGGCATTATTAACCAAGGAGGAGTATTTACAGCTTTGATGACGGGACTTACTACTATTACGGCTTCTGCTAGAGATGGGACTGACATATTTGAAACTAAATTAATAAAAGTAATTAATTCAATAATTAATTATAATATAGAGGATGTGCAGTATGGCGGTTTTGCGGAAAATGATATACGCCAAATGTATTATCGCAGGTTTACAAATGGTTGTAGTTATGAAGTTCTTGATAATGAGGTTTTTACTAAATATTGTCCTAATAAATTAGTTGAACGAGAACAAATGGCAGCCTTTTTATATGCTATAGCCGGAGCTCCACCTTATATTCCGCCAGCAAAATCGCCATTTTTAGATTTAGATAATAATAATATATTCTATACACAGATTATGTGGGGTGTGGCTAATGGTATTTGGTCAGGTTATCCTAATGATACATTTATGGCTGATAAAAAAATTACTAGAAGTCAGTTTATGACCACTTTATGGCGATTTTATGGCTCTCCAAGGTCTAGTTTTTTAGCTAATAGTCCTTTTACAGATATACAAATTAAAGATATTTTTTATGAGCCAGTTATATGGGCTGCGGAAAACGGTATTACTTCTGGCTTTAGAGAAGGAACATTCAAACCTAGTAATTATTGTACAAGATCTCAAATGGCTATATTTATTATAAAAGCTGATGATAAATATTAGTCTTAAAACAAAATAGTCTTTCCAACATCTTACTAATATGCTAGAATTAAAGTGTAATAGTAAGGGATATGTCATATGTTAGATCAGAAATTAATTAATAAAATAAATAAATGGATTGAACAAGATGTCTCTGATAATGATATAGGAACTTTAATTAGGATTTTTGAAAAAGCTAAATCGGGGGATAAATTAGCTCAAATTGAGTTAAAAAACTCTTTTGCTGGTCCTGTGGAATTTGGTACAGCTGGCCTGAGAGGTGTTATGAAACCTGGTGAATCCAATTTAAATAGATCAACTATTATTAGAGCAGCTGCTGGACTGGCCGATTTTTGTAATTCTAAAGTTTTTCGAGCCAAAATAGTTATTGGCTATGATGCTAGATATCATTCTAAGGAGTTTGCTTATGATTCGGCGGCTGTTTTTGCGGCTAAAGGTTTGGAGGTATATTTAATGGAGCAAGCTTTACCGACTCCGATTTTAGCTTTTGCTTGCAACGATTTAAATTGTGATACGGCTGTTATGGTGACAGCTTCTCATAATCCTAAAGAGTATAATGGCTATAAAGTTTATCTAGGCGGTAGATTGGTGTCAAATTTGGGTCGCGGAGCTCAAATAGTCGAACCAATAGATAAAGAAATCGCTGAGTTAATCAAGGCTCAACCAGGTGCTAATAAAATTAGATTAGCTAAAAAAGGTTGGTTAAAATTAGATAATAAAATAGTTGATAAATATCTTTTTTCTATTCGTAAGCTTAATACCACAGCTTTATTTGATGAAATTACTCCGCAAACTAAAGATAGTATTAAAATAGTGACTACTGGTATGCATGGTGTGGGCGGTCGGGTTCAAATAGAAGCTTTAAAAAAAGAGGGTTTTTATAATTTAGTTGAAGTTAAAGAACAAGCTCAACCAGATCCAGAGTTTCCAACAGTACCTTTTCCTAATCCGGAAGAGTCAGGAACTATGAATTTAGCCTTGAAGTATGGACGAAAAGCTAAAGCTGATTTAATTTTAGCTAATGATCCTGATGCTGATAGATTAGGTGTGGCTATTTATGACCCATATATTAAAGATTATCGCGTGTTAATGGGTGATGAAACAGCTCAACTTTTTATGGAATATTTTGCTAGAATTGCTAAGTCAACTCACGCCTTCGGTTCATCGTTGGTTTCATCTAGATTTATGAGTGTATTTGCTAAGGCTAAAAGTATTCCTTATATGCAGACTTTGACAGGCCATAAATGGTTAGCTAGAGTGCCAAATGCTATTTTTGTTTATGAAGAGGCAATTGGCTTTAATTGTAATCCACTATTTATTGCTGATAAAGATGGTCCGACTGCTGGAGCAGTTTTGGCTAATATATGTGCATTTTTTAAGCAACAAGGTAAAACACTTTATGATATTTTGGACTCACACGCTAGAGTTTTTGGATTATATAAGCAGTCTCAAGTTTCAATTAGGCTAGATACACCAGCTAAAATAAAAGCTTTAGTGGAATATATAAGAAAAAATATTCCCAAAGATTTTGATTCTTCACCTGTTGATTCCTTTTTTGATATGTCTAAGCATCAATTTGGTGTTTTGTCAACTAATGGAATTGTTTTATATACTAAAGATAACACGCGAATTTTAGTTAGACCGTCAGGCACAGAGCCAAAAGTAAAGTTTTATATAGAAATAGTTTTACCTTGTCCAGTTAATGCTTCTACTAGTCAAATAACTAATTTGCGGAAAGCCGCTGATGAAAAATTGAATAGAATAAATGAACAATTAAAACAATATGGCAAGATTAAATTATAGTAATAGTAATGGAAATAATACTAAGATAGTAATGATAATTTAGGGGGCAATTAAATGGAAAATAAGTTAATATATAAATATATAGATCATACACTTTTGAAACCAACTAGTTCATGGATTGATATTAGCCAAATTTGTCAGCAGGCTTTAGATTATAAAACAGCTTCAGCTTGTATTCCACCAATTTATGTTGAGAAGGCTCATAAAACTTTTCCTGAGTTAAATATTTGTACAGTTATTGGTTTTCCTTTAGGTTATACTTATTCAGATATTAAGACTTACGAAGCTCAAGAAGCTTTAGCTAAAGGAGCTAATGAAATAGATATGGTTACGAATATTGCCGAGATAAAAAATTTAGATTGGGATAAAGTTTTGGCAGATATTGTAGCAGTTAGACAGGTTACACAAGGGCATATATTAAAGGTTATTATTGAAACAGCCTATTTAAATAAGGTGGAAAAAATTAAAATGTGTCAATTAATTACGCAAGCTAAGGCTGATTATATAAAAACTTCCACGGGTTTTGCTTCTAGTGGTGCAACCCCAGCTGATATTGAACTTTTTTCTAAATATATTGGATCTAGAGTTCGCATGAAAGCAGCTGGTGGAGTTAAAACTAAATCAGATATTGAAAAGTATATTGCTTTAGGTGTTGATAGAATAGGTACATCTTCAGCCATTGAAATATTGGCTGGACAGACAGCTAAAGGTTATTAAAATATTGGGGATTATTAAGGTTGGTTAAATTTAAAAAATATTAAAATTAAAGGTTAGTAAGTATTAGATAAAGTAATCAAATTTGTAGAATTGGAAAATTAGTATGGTGAAAATAAATGAATTATTAGAAAATAATGCAACCCCTAATTGTGAAGCTGAAGAGATAGCTAATTTAATTAAACAATCCGATAAAACCCCTAAGACTTCAAACGGAGAATCTGTTTGGTTTAAAGGCGTCCTTAAAAGCTTGAATAATAAATTAAAAAATAGTCATAAAGTGGATAAAAAAGATAGAATTGTTAAAATTACTAAAGCTGATAAAAGTTGGCCAAACTCTAAAAAGCCTTTAGTGATTTTATGTTCTATTACAGGTTTTATAATAGTGTTAGTTTTAGTGGCTATATCATTATTTTTGTGGCCTGGTTGGATACGTAAACAGGTTGGTTTAGAACATATTTCACCGTCAATGGCTATTGTTCAACCTGATAAAACACCTTTACAAAAAGCAATACCTTTATATGATAAGGATTACGCTTTGTCGCAAATTACTGCTGGTGTTGATAAATGGTACAGTTTGGCTAATGTTCCCCAAGAGTCTTATAGTTTAGTTTATAAGCAATCTGGTAATAATGATACAGATATTAATGTAATGTTAGGTCAATGGGCAAATGACAAAACTGCTACTAAAGTTGTGTCTAAATTGCAATCAGTTTATTCAGCTGAACCTGTGGATAAAGGAGTTGTGTTAGCAAATGGTCAAGCTGTGGGACAATATTATATTTATGCTTCCAAAAGCGATAAGCCAGCCATGGTTATTTGGACAAATAAAAGTTTAGTTATTCAAGCTGTGGGACCATTTGACAATTTAAAAAGTTTTTACAACGGTTACTCTTTTTAATAATTAGTATGGAATAAAGTTATTTAATTTGATAATTTATAGCTTTGCGACGTTTGTTTTATTTAGTGATTATGTTATTTAATAAACTTTAGATCGTTCATATAAGGTTGAAGTGCAGTGGGGATTTTAACGCTGCCATCAGCTTGTTGATGGTTTTCCAAAATTGCTACTATCCAGCGAGTAGTTGCTAATGTGCCGTTTAGAGTGGCAGCAAATTGATTTTTACCGTTGTTATTAATATATTTAATATTAAGCCGTCTAGCTTGATAAGTTGTGCAATTTGAAGTAGAAGTTAATTCTAAATAACGCTTCTGTGAGGGCAGATAGGCTTCACAATCAAATTTTCTAGCCGCCGAACTACCTAAATCTCCAGCTGCAATATCAATAACTCGATAAGGTATTTCCATTTTGTTTAAAATTGATTTTTCGATATCTAATATTTTTAGGTGTTCTTTTTCGGCTATATCAGGTCGACAATAGGTAAACATTTCAACTTTATTAAATTGATGAACTCTAATTATACCTCGTGTGTCCTTACCATATGAACCAGCTTCACGGCGATAACAAGTTGAAATGCCAGCATAGGATATAGTTTGCGATTTTAAATCTAAAACTTCATCTTTATGATAGCCTGCTATAGCAACTTCACTGGTGCCAGTTAAATAGGCTTTATCAGGCTCGGATAGTTTATAAACTTCGGCTGAATGTTCGCCTAAAAAACCTGTACTCTCCATAATGTCTGGTAAAACTAGTGTAGGTGTTATAATAGGAATTAATCCCGCATTAATAGCTGTGTCAATAGCTAAGCGTTGTAAGGCTAATTCTAATTGAGCACCCAGTCCTTTGAGAAAATAGAATCGGGTACCTGAGACTTTTGTACCTCTTTGAGTGTCAAGAATGTTAAGCTTTTGACCTATGTCTAAATGGTCTTTAATATTTATACCGAGAGCTGTGAAATTCGGTATTTGACCGATTTCTTCTAAAACTATAAAATTAGTTTCATCCCCCCGTGGGGCTCCTTCAATTATATTGTCTATTGACCTAGCTAATTTTAAATAAGCATTTTGATTTTCATCAACGCGGGTTTTAGTTTGCTGAATTTGTAAAGATAAATTTTTTAATTTAGCTAAAAGTTGTGGTTTATTAGCATTTGAGGTTTTAGGTATGGTTTTGCCTAGTTGGTTTTGTTCAGCTTTTAGGTTTTCATATTCCGCAATAACTACGCGTCTATTATCATCAGCTTGTAATAATTCATCTATTATATCAACATTTTGTCCGCGAAATATTTGTGATTGCTTCACTTTGGATGGATTTTGGCGAACAAACTTTATGTCAATCATAGTATTAGTTTATCATTTTATTAGTTTTGACTATTTTTTTGCCTGGCTAACTAAAGCTCTTTACAGCTATTTTCCATAGTTTGTAAAGTATCAGGAATGTTTTGTTTATGAGCTACTTTATCAGCTATTTGGTTTAGTCTTTTTAGTCTAGAAGCGATAGCGTCTTTGGTGGCTGGAGGTTGGCTTAGGCAGCCTAATTTTTCTAACGATACATTTGGGTTTTTAATGCGTAATTTAGCTGCATCTATGAGTTCTGATTTAATATTATTATTGTTGCGTAAAATTTCTAAAGCTCTTTTAGCTTTAATTATGGCAATTTGGCTGGCACGACGAGAGCGTAAAATATTAGTATCAGTTGTGTTATTAGAATATATACGAGACTTTGATTTAGGTATTTTAATATACGCTTTATTGAATTCTTCAGCTGTTTTAATAGCTCCTGTAAAATTTAAAAATTCAACTATATCTTGTTTGTCTTTTATAGTAACTTTATAAATACCTCTAGGCGATTTAGTTCTAGTTTCAATGTTTAGTTTATTAAATATACCATCTAGTGACATAGCTATATCAGTTGAGGGTACAGTTATTTCAATAATTCCAGCTCGGCTAGGGTCTGTTATTTTGCCAGAACAAATAAAAATTGTGGCAACGGCTTGTTTTAATAAGTGTTTTTCAGCAAAAATTATTTCCTTAGCTAGTCCCACGACAGGTAAACCTATACGATTAGTTAATCCAGCTTTTTTAATTAAAGTGTTATCTTTGGAAACAACCTGAACTATTAAATGCTCTAAACCGCTATTTACAGATGCATCTTTAACAGATATTATATGCGGTTGTGTATTGAAAGCAGATTTTAGATATTTAGCTAAATTTTTAGCAAATTGCAAAGATCTAGAATGTATATTAATTATTAAATTATCATCATCTGTTTTAAGTTCGCCGTTTATTCGCATGGCCACAGATACAATAATTTGTTGTGCTTCAATATCGTCAATTTTTATTTTAGTGATTTCATCAATGGCTGATTGCGTATAATTCATGATTTTACATCCTTGTGAATATCTCTAGCTGAAATAGAAACATCTATATGGGGTTTGGTTAAAAGTTTTTTTAGTTTAGCTGCCACAGCCACAGATCTGTGACGCCCACCGGTACAACCTACTGCCAGCGTTATATATTTTTTGTTTTCATGAATAAACTTATCAACCACAGATAAAATAAGCTTGGCAAAGTTTTCAATAAATTCATTAGTTGTTCTTTGTTTAAAAACAAAATCGAAAACTTCTTTATCGTTACCCGTTTTATCGCGTAAATTATCTATCCAATACGGATTCGGTAAAAACCTTACATCTATTACAAAGTTACTATCTATTGGCGTGCCATGTTTAAATCCAAAAGATATAATTTGAATATTCATTTTGTTAGTTTGTTTATCACTAAATATTTGGTTAATCTTTCTCGAAAGATCATGAATAGTCAGATTTGAAGTATCAATTATATAGTCACTTTTTAGTTTTAGCGTGTATAATTTTTCTCTTTCTTTGAGTATACCGCCTAATAATGAATTATTATTTTGTAAAGGGTGGGGTCGTCTAGAAGTTTCGTATCGTTTAATTAATTGCTTATTGTTAGCCTCTAAAAATAGAATAGTAAAATCAATTCCATCATTATTTATTGAATCTAAAACGCCGTTTAATTGATTAAAATATTCTCCACTTCTCATATCGGTTACAATAGCTAATTTTTTAACGGTTGAATTTAAATTTGAGGTAATAGTAATTAATGAGGGAATAATTTGAGGTGGCACATTGTCAATTACAAAATAACCTAAATCTTCAAACACTCCAGAAGTGTGCGAACGCCCAGCTCCTGAAAGTCCTGTGATAATTACAATATCTTTAGAGTTCTTAATTTTTTCTTCCACTTTCGTGATCTTTAATAACTTTTTTCTGCATGACCTACTAATATTTTTTTGTTTAATATAATAATGCTGTTTAATATAATGATATCAATATAATAATTATTTCATAATAATTATTCAGCTTTGGCATCCACAGGCATTCTTTCAGCTCCTATAACTTGAATGGATTGTGAAGGATTATTTTTTACTGGTATATAAATAGCCACAACATTTATATAATGAACTAAAATAGTTTGTCTGGCTGGTGTATTACCAAATATAGCTTCTTCTTCAGTTGAAGCAGGTTTAGATAAACGACCACCACCAGCAGTTCTTTTCCAATATGAGTCAATTTGTCCCATTATTAAAGCTCCGCCGTCGGCAGTGCGAACAGCTTGTAGATTATTTATATCGGCTTTATAGTTTTGACTTTGGCTACCAAGATTTTGATTAACGCCTTGTTGGACAGTATTAGTGATGGAGTTTAGTTGTTCCATAAAAGGGTCAGTGTTAAATTGACTATTCGTGTTCGATTTATTGGCGTTTTGTAAAAAGTCGGCATAATCATTTAAGACTTGACTAGGGCTTTTTAGCAAAGTAGAATCATCTGATAAAAGACTCTGGCTACCATTTAAAGCTGAATTAAATTTGGGTAAGGTGGTATTAGGAAATATTCTAACTAAACCCCATAATTTATAATTGTTTCTAGCATTATTCTGCGTTATAAATAATAATCTTTGTGATTGCATATCTGAAGTTGGTTTGGTTATAATTGCATTAATTCTAGGCCAGCCAGAATTGTTGGAAATAATTAATTGATCGGTCATTTGAGGAATTACAGCTGTGTTAGGCATTTTGTTAGTGTAGCGTTTTTCAGTAAGTTGAGCAGTGCGAATTTTTAATTCTGGACCATAAAGGCGATTTTTTAAGTATTGAGAATCGTTGTGTTCATCGGCGTATTCTAAAGTGTTTAAAATATTCGAAAAAACTTTTTGTTGCTGTTCAATAGTTAAATTAGGTGATAAATTAGCTGTGTTTTGTTCAAGGGTCGGTGTTTGACCAGCACATGAACTAGTTAAAAATAAGCTCAGGCTTATAGTAATGGCAAATAAAACTGATTTCATATGAGTATAACCCGACTTAGATGAGTGTTTACCTTTAATGGTTTTATGATTACGATTAAAAAGACCAAGTTTAAACTTTTTGTTTGATTGGAGTTTGGTTTGTTTAACTGACTGTTCATTAGTTTTTT
>JAITSD010000093.1 GCA_031288055.1 Candidatus Opitulatrix roisinitermitis
AAAATTTTATAATTTTTATAGATTTGCTAAACGGCGGATTATCAAAAACTAAAACTTTGTATTTGTTTACTATATTTAATATATCGCTTACATTATTATGAAAGACATCAAAAAAATTACCTTTTGTAGCAATCACTTTTTCACCATAATATTTTTTCATAACCTTATACATCGGCTTATCAAATGAATTGAACGGCAACCATATATAGTTATATTTATCAAATATATTTTTATACGACAGAGCCAATCGTTCAACTATAAAAGCAGGTGTGTAAAATTCATCGCCACTTCTTTTATGTCTATCAGCGTGCATTGCCATTTTATTCCGACAGCCCCTTTACTATATCTGCCGCAACAGGCACTGATACCGCATTTCCCGCCTGTTTATATAGTTGTGTTTCGGATACTCCGATAGTCTTTGCTTTTTCAAACTGTTTATCAGTAAAACCTTGTAATCGCCAACATTCTTTGGGGGTCAATCGCCTAATTTCCGAATTCTGTAAAACTCCGTGCCTGTCTTGTGCTGTCAAAGTAAACGCAGGTTCACCGTCATTCTTTACCCTGCGACCATTTTGCCTAATGTTTACCTTGTCAGGCGTCAAAACAGGCTTTACAATATAATTGGTGTCCCGATAGCCTGAACTAGACCTCAAAGCTGGCACATTGTCACTACTTTGCCTTTTAATATTACGGCTATAGTCAGTTCTAATGGCGTACAATCCTGTCTTTCCGCCACCATCAGCACTGTATACTATTTCTGCCTGTCTTCCATCTTTCAATTTGTCAAGTTTATATGCTATACTGCTAGAACTCTGTCTTTCAGTTTCTTGCTCAGGTAATATTTTCTGTCTACTTTTGGCTCTAACAAATCTTTTAATTTCATTGTATTTTTGCAGGTTTGCTCCGGCATTGGTAGAATGAACATCGTTATTTTCGGGTTCGCCAAACAAAACGCCCTGACTTTGTCTATCTGATTCATAATTTATTATCCTTTCTTTTGGTATCGTTTCTATTTTTTGCCCTATAATATAAACTCTTTCTCGGTTCTGTGGTAAGTAATTTTTGGTATTCAAAATATCAAAATCAACACCATAGCCCAGTTCACAAAATGTTTCTAAAATAATTTCAAAAGTTTTACCACCATCATCGGACAGTAAACCTCTTACATTTTCGGCTATAAAATATTTAGGTCTAGTGTATTTTACGCACTTTGCCATATCATAAAATAGCGTTCCCCTAGTATCATCTAGTCCTTTTCTTTTCCCCGCTAAACTGAACGATGTGCAAGGAAATCCTCCGACCACGAGATTTGTTTTTGGTTCTAATTCTTGCCATTGCTGCTTGCTAATTTTAGTTATGTCGTGATGTTCCTGTTCCCCTGTTGTATTGAAAATTGCCTGATAGGACTGTCTGGCGTATTTATCTATTTCACAATACGCCAAACACTTATGCCCTAATGGTTCTAGAGCAGCCCTAAAACCACCAATACCAGCAAATAATTCAATATAGTTCATTTGTTATTTATTTTGTTTTATCAAAGTTTTAACAGCCAACTCACTAACCAAGTCATCCTCATCCAGAGCCAATCTTTCTAATATTTCAACTGGTGTTTTAGAATATTCGGATAGGAATTCTTTGCTCTCATCATCTATTTCTATTTTTATTTCCATTATTTATTTTTCCTTTCTCTTGCCTCAAATTTTGCTCTCTTAGTTCTCCAAGCATCTTTTGCAACATACCAATCCTTGTCATTTACTAATTTTTCTAAAATGTCATCTGGGGTATTTCCATTCCAAGCTACACCTTGCCGGACATCCTTATTCTTGTCCTCAGCCAGTTTTACTAATGTCTCAACAGGAATATTTTTATTTTGAGTTATAGCATATCTAATATAACTTCCCTCATATTCGTTCTCAACCATTTTTTTCAATAATTCAGAGGGTGTGTTTGGGTTAAAAGCTACCTTTACTTTGACATTATAATCTTCATCCTGAGCCAACTTTTCCAATACTTCAACTGGCGTGTTTGGATGCTCTGCTACAATTTTTCTAATTTTCCTGTCTTTGTCTTTCGATAGTTTTATCAAAGTCTTTAGTAACATTCTAGGGTGCATTAATATATGATTTTTGACATATCTAGTCCCACCCTCAGCTAATTTATCTAAAATCGCACCTGAAGTCTTAGTACTCCGGGCTAAAAACTCTTTGACTTGCTGCGTCAAACACATTGTTATTTTATTATCCTCTATTTCCATTATTTATTTTCCTTTCTTTTTTATTTATCATCTTCAAAAAAAATCGCTTCAACATAATCATCTGCTTTTATGCCATTTTTATATTTAGGAAATTGTTTTATTTTTCCTTGACTTTCTAAATTCCTTATAATTGTTGGTATTGGGTCTATACCCCTTTCAACGAAATAACTAAACTCTCTATTTATTTTCTTTAAATTAACTTGTCTGTGTGATTTTATATAATTGTAAATTTTATCTGCTTTTATTTGAAAACCTGTTTTTTGTAACCTTTTATAAAATGCCAACATCGAATCAAACCAAAACTGAGCTACTTCCAAAACTTCTAAAACAGTAGTTAAAGAAATTTTAAGTTCATTCTTATATCGCCCTAAAAGAATACAACATTTTGTAATAGATATTATAAATTTGCCAATACTTGATTCTTTATTATTTTCATTCGCAAATAAATCTAAATCATATTTCCAATCATTCATTTTTGATGTTGCCTCATTTGTCATTTTTATTTCTTCATTTAAATTATTTACAACAAAATATCTATTTGAAATCAACTCTATAAGTGTTTTTTTATTAATATCATATTCATTTTGTGTCAATGTTGTAGCTTTATCATCTAAGTAGTAATCATTTCTTACAACTTCTTTTTTTACTTCATCATCTAGGTAAACAATTAAAAACCTTTCTATAAATCCTGTTCCTAAAACAGATTCATCTATACTATCTGCTAACTTTGAACCAATTCCTGTAACATATAATGAAAATCTGGAAGTTATTATTTTTGTATTATTAGTCTCAGTTTTCATTTCTAGCTTTGTAGCATTCAAATATAATTCTTCATCATATGCCTCATTTAATTTAGTAGAAAATCCTGCCTTATATCTTTTAGCACTATTTTCCGTAAAGTATTTTTGAAATTCATCTATAAAAGCAAAAGTTGACTTACCATCTGCTCGCTTTAGCATTTCTTGTATTCCCTCAGAAGACACTAAACCATTTCCAAAAACTTCTGGTCTAATTTGTCCTAAAATAAAAGTTATCACTTTGCGAGTGCTTGTTTTATGAGTATTAGAATCCCCTAAAGCCATACAATAAAGATTGGGATAAATATAACCAAAACGAAATCGGTATTTTACTTTATCTGCCAATAAAACACTCAATATTACAAAAAAAGAAGTTTTTATATATTTATGGTCTACATCAGGTAAAATATATCTAGCAAAACTATAGTATTCATATATTAAATTTGCTTTCCTATTTTTTCTTAGATATTTTTGTTCTTCCTTTGATAAAAAATTTATAGGACTGTTTTCATTTATTGGCTCTTCTTTAGGTTTATAATCTACTTTTTCCACACCTATAAAATATACATTTTTTTCTAAGTCAAAAGGTGCTACACAATACCTTTTAGCCCATAAAGCACACTGTTTTTGATTTACATACAATTCATCTTTTTTAACTTTCAAATAAAGGTAATAGCCATTCATATCAAGCATAAAATCAAAATGAACTAAATCCTCGCTAGATATACGAAAATCTAATTTTACTCCCCAACCAAAAGAGATATTGCCATTAGACAAACTTAATTGTCCATTACGCATTTTTTTTAATATTATTTTCTCATGTAAAACAGTTCCTAATTCTTCATCCCCAAATCGTAATGATTTTATTTGTTGTTTAACATATAAAGTGTCAAATAAAATGTCATAAATATCTTGTGCCATTATTTTGCCTTTATAAAATTTAGTTTTGTGCTATCTAGTTTATTAATATTCCTTTCTAATTGTTTTATTTCTTTAATTTTTTGTGTATACGGTAAATCTTTTTTTATGTTTATATTTTTGAATAATTTTATTTCTCTTACTTTATTATCTATTATTTGTATATCATTTTTACTATATTGGTTTATGGCTATGTCACAACATATATCACAGCCACAATACCATTCGTGACCTATATAATTTAAAATAGGCATACCCATTAATTGTCTATATTGTCTATCTTGTAAAGTTTGCGTTAACATTTTTTACATCCCATAAGGTACGCTTACTAACAAATCTTCTAAATCGTTTATATCAAATCGTAAAGAATTTCTTTTTTTTATATGATATGCTCTCAATGTGCCATCATACATATAACTTAATAAAGTTGAACGACTAACTCCTAATATTTTACAAGCCTCAGTCGTACCTACAAATCGTCTATTTTTAAAATCTACCATTTCTAACCTGCTAACTCATCTAATTTTTTCTGTCAAATCCATGCGAAAAATATTTATCATCAACAGTAATAATTGGTAAAACTTTTGCCTTATCTTTAAATAAATTGATTACCGCATCTGTTATTGGTAATTCATCAAATTTAATATTATTTTTTATTAAATGCTGTTTTACAAATATACATAAATTACAATTTGGTTTAGTAAAAACTTTTATTTTCATAAACTACCTTTCTATCATTGTTTCTACTTGAGCTTCTAGTGCCTCTATTAACTCATATAAATTTTTTATTTGGTCTTGCATTCTAAATAACATTTCATTAACTGGCAAGCCATATAATTCATTACTTAAATGCTTAGCTACCATTTTTAGCTTTCTTTGCATTTTCACACGGATAACTTACTACTTCACCTTTTAATTTAGAACAGTAAACACAAGCTTTAAATCCATTCCAAACTTTTTTAGGTTTATGTAGTTTTTCGTTTCTCATTTATTTTTCAGGTGGTGTAATTATTACTTTTTCTACTTCATCTGTAAATGGATTAGACGGTATGTCATTATCATTAACTGGTGGTGTAGGAGTTTCTATCTTTACTGGTTCAGCAAAATTAAAATTAACAAACCGTGAATAAAACCTTTTATTTCCAAAATTATCAATAGTTTCTTTATCAGGTACACTTTGCCCTAGTATTTGTAATTCAGTTGCAGCTTTTTCATAACTTCTTTCATTAAACCCGCCTGATATTTTCAAATTTATTATGTTGCCAATAACTTTATTAGTTAGCTTCAAATTACCATTAGCATCCTCTTCAACAAAATCAATATCTAATTGATTTTTACCACTATTTACTGCCGCATGATACATTTTTGTATAAGTACCTTTTGGAACAGAAGCTATAACATCAAAAAACTTTAATGTAAAAGCATTGACTTTTGGTTTATTGGTAGTAAGTGTAAGATTTAAAAACTCTTGTGTGACTTTACCTTTATTTTCACCATCTAAAATTTCAAAATAAACAGGTAATGAACCATTAGATGTCATATTACCGTTGCCAGTTATTTTTACTCTATAATTACCATATGATAATTTTACAAAGTCTTTAGGCTCTTCATATGGAATATTTTCCGTTGATATAATCATATTTTTCCTTTCTGTTTTATGATTTTATTTCATGTAAATACACATTAGCCACATTACTATATAGCTAATATATATTCGTGGCAGCATGGGTATCGCACCCATTAGTAAATAGTTATTTGATGTGAATGTAAAAAGGTTATTTACTAATTCTATTTACTGCCATTTTTTTATTTAGTTCTATCTTCCAAAATTTCAACAGCTAAATCGCTAACCGAGATATCCCCCTCCCGAGCCAACTTTTTTAGTGTTTCAACTGATGTATTTGGATTTTTGGCTATATTTTTCCTAATATTCCTATCCCCATCCTGAGCCAGTTTTTCTAATACTTCAGCAGGAGTGTTCGGATTTTGTGCTACTGTTTCTCTCAATTCATAATATTCATCCTCATCATCTACCAACTTAGCCAAAGTTTCAGGTAGAGTATTTGGATGTTCTGCCACACGCCACATGACATTGGGAATTTCATCCTGAGCCAACTTAGCCAAAGTCTTAGGTGAAGTATTTGGATGTTGTCCCACACGCCACCTAACTATATAATCTTCATCCTCAGCCAATATTTCCAATATTTCAGCTGATGTATTTGGATTTTTTGCTACTTGTTCCCTGACTTCGCAATATTCACCTTGAGCTAAATCCTCCAATATTTCAATAGGTGTTTTAGGATTTTTGGCTAAAAATTCTTTGACCTTGTCGTCAATTTCTATTATTAATTTATTACTTTTTATTTTCATTTATTTTTCCTTTTGTTTCATATTTTGCTTGCTTATTTTCCCAAACCGCATTTCTAACATATACGTCTTTGTCATCAATCATTTTTTCCAATGTTACAAATGGAGTGTTTTCATTTTCTGCCACAGCCCTCCTAATACACCAACCCACTCATCATCAGCCAACTTAGCTAAAGTTTCAGGTGGCGTGTTTGGATTATGGGCTACACAGTGCCTAACATCCTTATTCTCGTCATAACTAAGTTTTTCTAATGCTTTGGTAGATGTATTTTTACTTTCGGCTACCTCCATTCTGACATATTCATTCTCGTCCCTAGCCAACTTTTCTAGCATTTCTGGTGGTGTTTTAGAATAAGCTGCTAAAAACCCCTTGCTCTCGTTGTCAATTCCTATCTTTATTTCATCCATTATTTATTTTCCTTTTCTATTTTCTTTGCTTCTATTTTTACAGGATTGACTATTTTCGGTTTCATATCCATATCTAAAACTTCTTCTTTGGTATACAGTCCTGCTGAGCCTAAAAGATAAAAATTAGCAAATTCAGACACACAACGCCATTGCAACATTCTAATAGGGTCTTTAGTCCAATTTTTTTTACCAGCTAGTCCTTGCTGTGCCGCCCATTTCAAAGTTTTAGATACAGTTTTAGTTTTATCGTCTTTCTTACCAGTCATCAAAATTTCTAATGTACCGTCTTCAACTTTACCTTTTACTTCAAAGTCAACATCCCATCCTGCCTGTAAAATTTGCTGTTGTAAATATTTGCCTGAAATAGACGGAACACCATCAACTATGTAAATTTCAAATAAAGATTTAATAGGTGATAAACCTAATTCTTTACCATATTCTTGTGCAATTAAAATATCAGATGGCTTATTTCTAAAAGCAACAGGAATAAGGTCACTTTTTGATAATATTGTTGCGTATTCCATTTGAACAGCAAATGAAGACTGTTTAGGTGTAATTTGTAAATCAACCATTTTTATAACCTTTCTACCCAAGCAGGTAATTGTACTTCTTTATTAGAATTGTCAAATTGTTTAGCAAGTTGTATTTTTTTGTCTTGCTTTTCTTTTTTCAAATTCTCTAATACTTCTTCTAAATTTTTATTTTGTAAATCTTTAGCGGTCTCTAAAGCGTCTTGTAAACATTTTGTGCCGTAATCTTCATATTCTTTTGACAAAGTATAAGCACAACAAAGCGGTTTATCTAAACCGTCTCTTAAAGTGTTTTCAGCTGTCAAAAAAGTAAAGTCAATATTTTCAATAGCTATATCTTGGTCTAATGAAACTAATAATTTATAAGATGGAACTTGGAAATAATAGCCCATATTCCAAACAGCTTTATCAAAACCTTGTAATGAGCCATAATCATCACCTAAAATATCTTTACTGGTCTTTATATCTATTATGTGGGCTTTTTTCACACCATCTTCTTCATAAATATATACAGCATCTGGCTTAGCAGCAACTTTTACACCGTTCAACTCACCATATACAGCACATTCTTTATA
>JAITSD010000032.1 GCA_031288055.1 Candidatus Opitulatrix roisinitermitis
ATTATAGATGATACTAAAGGTGTAACTTTAGCTTATGCGGCCTCTTTTAGTTCTAGCATTCGTAAAATTGAAGGTGATAAAAAAGCTAAAGCACAAGCTGCGGGTTTAGAATTAGCTAAAAAAGCTCAAGCTGCCAAAATAAAAAAGATAGTTTTTGATACAGGGGGAAATAAATATCACGGTCGAGTAGCGGCCTTAGCTGATGGTGCTAGAGAAGGCGGTTTGGAGTTTTAATGGTTGAAGAAGTGAATAATAACGGACAAAAGCCTAAAGATTTGAAACCGGCTAGTCAAGAAGTAGATATGGCAACTAGTCCATCATTTTCTAAAAAAGAGAATGAAAAAGCTGTCATTAATAAAGTCTCTCCCATTAAAAGCATTGAGGAAGAAGTTGAACTAATTGAACGTATGGTAGCAGTTAACAGGGTTGCTAAAGTTATTAAAGGCGGTCGAAGATTTTCTTTTTGTGCTCTTATGGTGGTTGGTGACGGTGATGGCAGAGTTGGCGTGGGTTATGCTAAAGCTAGTGAAATACCTCAAGCTGTGTCAAAAGCTGTGACTGAAGCTAAAAAAACTATGTTTTTTGTGCCACGAATTCAAGGAACTATACCTCATCCTGTTCAAGGACAGGATGCAGCTGGAGTGGTTTATTTACGTCCAGCAGCCCCAGGTACTGGTGTAATTGCTGGAGGTCCGGTTAGAGCGGTTTTAGAATGTGCCGGTATAACTGATGTGTTAACTAAATCATTAGGGTCTTCAAATGCTATTAATATAGTTAGAGCCACAGTTGATGGATTAAATCAGCTAGAGGAAATTGGGTCAGTGGCAGCTAGACGAGGTAAACCCGAAAATGAGGTCGCACCTAGTCAGTTATTGGCTGCTAGAGATAATGCAGGGTCTAATTTAGTAAAACACGAAAGCGAAAAATAAAATGGCAAAGTTAAAAATTACGCAAATTCGTTCAGCTATAGGTCGTAATAATAATCAAAAACAAACTTTGTTATCTTTAGGGATTAGAAAAATTGGTCAAAGTGTTATAAAAGATGAAAATCCAATTGTTTTTGGTATGATAGATACTGTGGGTCATTTGGTAAAAGTTGAAAAAATAATTGAGAGTTCAAGTTTGAAGGAAAATTATGGAAAATAAACCTAATCTTTTAAAAGTTCATCATCTAAAACCAGCTGTTGGAGCTAAAAAAAAGCCGACTAGAGTTGGCAGGGGTGATGGTTCAAAAGGTAAAACAGCGGGTAGAGGTACTAAAGGTACTCGCGCTAGAAATACGGTTTATGCTGGTTTTGAAGGCGGTCAAATGCCTTTACATATGCGTATTCCTAAGTTTAGGGGTTTTAAAAATCCAGCTAAAAAGTATTATCAAGTAGTTAATTTACAAGCTATTGTTAAAAGCTTTCCTCAAGGTGGTAAAATTAAAAATGAGGATTTAACTAAAGCAGGTTTAGTCAGAAAGGGTCATTTAGTTAAAGTTCTAGGTGGTGGTGAAATTAATATATCGGTTAATCTAAAAGTTAATAAAGTTTCTAAATCGGCTCAAGATAAAATAACTAAAGCTGGCGGAAGTGTGGAATTAGCTTAGGAAAATATGTTAGCCAATTTATTACAAGCTTTTAAAACACCTGATTTAAGAAAAAAAATATTATTTACTTTATTAATAATAATAGTTTTCAGAATTGGTTCTTTTATGCCTAGCCCAGGAGTTGATTATACTAAAGTAGCATCATGTACAGCTAGTGTTGAATCTAATGACTTATTAGGGTTAATTAATTTATTTTCTGGCGGAGCACTTTTACAATTATCAGTTTTTGCTCTAGGGATTATGCCCTATATAACGGCTTCTATAATTGTACAAATGCTTAGAATAGTTATTCCGCGTTTTGAGGCTTTATATAAAGAGGGGCAAGCAGGTCAAACTAAAATGACTCAATATACGCGTTATTTAACTGTTGGATTGGCTATTTTACAATCAACTACTATTATAACAACGGCTAGGATGGGTACTTTATTTGGTAATGCTGGTGGAGATTGTAAACAGGTTATTCCCGATCAATCTATTCCAACACTTTTAGTTATGATAATTGTTATGACAGCTGGTACATCGTTAATTATGTGGTTTGGTGAATTAGTTACTGAAAAAGGCGTGGGTAATGGTATGTCAGTTTTGATTTTTACTTCAATTTGTGCTAAGTTTTTACCGTCACTTTGGTCAATTGCTCAAGGTAATGGTGGATTTGCTAAATTTGCTGTGGTGGTAATAATAATTGTGTCTGTTATGGTAGTGGTAGTTTATATTGAACAATCTCAAAGGCGTATACCAGTGCAGTATGCTAAACAGTCTATAGCTGGTAGAACAGTGGGCGGTGGAGATACTTATTTGCCTATGAAGTTAAATATGTCTGGAGTTATTCCAATTATTTTTGCTTCATCTATTTTAGCTATACCTGGTTTAATTGCTAAATTTGGTGACCCTAATGCTTCTTGGGTACAGTGGATTAA
The DNA here is from genome assembly GCA_031288055.1 of Candidatus Opitulatrix roisinitermitis. GTDB lineage: Bacteria > Actinomycetota > Actinomycetes > Actinomycetales > Bifidobacteriaceae > Opitulatrix. The sequence goes on from JAITSD010000032.1 coordinate 2,509, forward strand.
TCAGTATTTAGCTTCTCAAACTTCTTGGGTACATATAACTTTTTATGCTATTTTGATTATGTTTTTTTGTTTTTTCTATACAGCTATTACTTTTAATCCAGACGAAATATCTGATAATATGAAAAATCAAGGCGGCTTTATTCCTGGCA
>JAITSD010000088.1 GCA_031288055.1 Candidatus Opitulatrix roisinitermitis
ATTTTTCAGTTCATCTAGTCGCCGTGAAATATCTAATAAAAATTTATCGTTGGCATTTTTTAGCTCTGGAGATTTGTTTTTATTGAGCAACCAAAAGGCTATAAATATTAGAAGTAAAAGTAAAATAATCACTAACAGAATTGAGTCCATAATTTTATTCTATCTAAAATAATAATTGTTTGGCACTATTATAAAGAAGTTAATTTATTTATATGACATATTCGGTCGTGTGGCTGTCAAGACAAGGACAAGGAATAATAAAACTGTTATTTAGTTTTTAGAATCGGAGGTATTAAGTTTTTCCATTTATGTCGTTTAATGGTGGCTATAATAACCACTAAAGCTAAAAATACCACCAAATAGCTGCCTATAATTAGCATATTTTGGTGTATATTATCGTAATTTTGGCTATTTATAATATGGCGTATAGCGTCCACTGAGTAGCTCATAGGTAAAATATGATGTAAAAATTGAAAAAAGACTGGTGTGGTTTGAATAGGAAATGTTCCACCGCAACTAGTTATTTGCAAAATTAATAAAATTAATCCAATATATAGTCCGGCCATATCTAATACGGCAACTAAGCAAAACATGATGGCTATAAAAGTGGCAGAAACTAAGAACATAAACAGTAGTAGCAATAGATGATGAGCTATAGGTAAGTGTAAAATCAATTCCACCGTTATATATAAACATATCATTTGACATATTCCGAAAAGAGCAGGGATTAAATAGCTACCTAAACCAGATCTAATATTAGATTTAGAAAAAGTCAATTCATCTTGTTTAAAAGGCTTAATTAAAACAAATAAGGCGTAAGCACCTACCCAAGTAGATAATGATATAAAAAATGGAGCTAGACCCACTCCATAGTTAGCTGATTTAGCTTGACTTTGGTCTAACATTGAAACTGGTGTGGCGATAACATTATTTATCTGATTACGGGTTTTATCATCAAAGCTAGGTATTTTTTCATAGCCTAATTCTAGTTGTTTAGCAAATTCATCAGAAGCTGCAGCTAATTTATTTAAACTGTCATCAAACTGGTTATATCCCTGTGATAGTTGTTGTATGGCTGAAATTAATTGAGGGACTTTAGCAGATAAAGTTGCTAGACCATCAGACAGTTGTTTAGCGCCAGCAGCTAATTTGTCAATTAATTTAACATCTATAGTTACTTGGTTATAAACTTTAGCCACAATTTGATCTATTTGATTAACTTGTGACAATAATAGGTCTTTAATTGGTTGGGGCAGTACTAACGAGTTTATAATATTTATTAAATTGGGTTTAATTTTTGAATTCCAGTCGCGGTCAAGTATTTGGGCGACTTCTTCAACATTATCAGCTACACTAGCTAATTTGGCATCGCCTTGAGCGACTTGTTGGCTACCTCTGGCTAATTTATTCATAATGTCTGGTAAACTAGCAGAGGCGTCAGATAATTGGTTTAAAGCATCTTTAATTTTTTTAGAATTAATCTTTAGTTCGTTTGTGCCTTGACTTATTTGTTTAGAAGCTTCGGTGGCCTGATATAAATTGTTATGAACATCAGTTAAGCCTTTAAGTAAATTGTCAGAGAACTCCTTCATAACTTGTGCTGAAATAGTTTTTTGTAAATTGTCTGATAATTGGGTGGCAGCAGTGTTTATTATAAAATTATTAGCATCGTTTGTGACTAAAATAATTTGTCCTTGTTCTGGCTTAACGTTTTTATTATTGCTTTTTATTATTGAACTATATAGCGTGGAAATTTGTTGGGAAAAATTATGCGGTATAATTATGCCGAAAAGATATTTACCGTTATAAACACCATCTTTGAGTTCTTGGCTAGGAGTAGTTTTTATATCAAAAACGCCTTTATCAATTAATTGTTTAGCCACCGATTGTCCTAAATCAAAGTTTTTACCTCCAGCGTTAATAGGTATGTCTTCATTAGCTAAGGCCACAGGTACATTTTTCATTAAAGTATAAGGATCATAATTGGCCCAAAGATAAAAACCCGTGTAAAGTGAGGGAATTAAAATAAGTGCAGTCACAGCTATTTTCATAAAAGTTGAACTTAGAGCCTTTCGCAGACCTTTAAAGACAACAGTCATAGTTGTAGCCATATGTTTAGTCTATATTACTATATTCTTTTAAATTATATAATAATGGTTTACTTGATAAGAATAATGCTTTATTAACATAAGTGTAACAATTTAATCCCAGATTATAATAATTTAACCAATATAGCAGCGATTTATGTGTGATAAGATTTTTAGTATGGAGTTAATTCAACCAGTTTTTAAAAAATATCAATGGGGCAGTCAGACTAAATTACAAGACATGTTTTCGGTAACTAAAAATGGCGAAAAATTAGCTGAAGCTTGGTTTGGTTCACATAAAAACGGTGATAATATTTCAAAAATTTATAAAAGTGATTTACCCTATTTATTTAAAGTTTTAGCTGTGGAAAAATGTTTGTCTTTGCAAGTACACCCCGATAAGTTAACAGCTGTTAAGGGTTTTCAAAGTGAACAAGAAAAAGGTTTAGCTATTGATAGCCCTACGAGAGTTTTTAAAGATAGTAATTCCAAACCGGAAATGGCTGTGGCGTTATCACCCTTTTTAGTGGCTGTGGGGGTAAAAAGCTCTAAAGCGCAAGAAAAATTTGAATTGATTTTAGAAAATAAAGCTAATATATCTGTTGAACAATTAGATAAAATTACACAAAAAATTCAAAATAGGTTGAAAAAAGCCAAACCTGGTGAATTAAATAATTTATTAGCTGAGCAAGCTTTTTTATATGCTAGACAAGATTATCCCGATGATCCAACAGCCTTATTATTATTAGAGATGAATGTGGAGAAATTACATCCTGGTGAAGCAGTTTATTTACCTGATGGCGTAATTCATGCTTATATAAGAGGCGAATGTTTAGAAATTATGAAAAACTCTGATAATGTTTTTAGAGCAGGTTTAACAAATAAATATATTGATACTAATTTAGTTTTGAGATATACTAATTTCACGCCTTTAGCTTCATATCAACCAGATATAATAAATAAAACTATTTATTCAACTAATTATTTACCTAAAGATGCCGGTTTTGGTATTATGTTAGTTAATTGCCGTGCCAAAAATAAGATAATTGATTTAACTGGACCAAAAATTGTACTTGGTTTAGATGGTAAGTTTGAAATTAATGGGCAATTAGTTACTAGAGGACAAGCTTTTTTTGTGCCGAATAAAGAAAAAATTTGTGTAAACTCATTATCAAAATTGGGTCAAGGTAAGTTTGCTATAGCTCATATATAAGATATACTGAAATTATAAGAGCTAAATAGAAAAATAGAATAAGTGAGGTTTATTATGCGTATTGATATGCAAGCTTTGAAATCGTTAGTTTTGGAAAGTGGTTTAGACCTCGTTTTTGTAACTAAAGGTATTGAAAGAGCACTTTTAGCTGCTTACGCCAAAAATCACCCAGATGTTGAGGCTAAGATAATTTTTAATACTAAAACTGGTGACGCTTCTGTTTTGGTGAAGGATTCTGCTACTGGTGAGGAATTTGATGATACGCCTAGCGATTTTGCTAGAGTAGCCACACAGAGTGCTCGCAGAGTTATTGAAACAGCTTTACGAGACGCTAAAGAAGGCTATTTTATTGATGAGTTTAGATCTAAAAAAGGCAAAATTATATCAGGAATTATTTTACAGTCTGAGGATGAAGATAATATCAAATTAGATATAGGGTATGGTAAATACGAGGCGGTTTTGCCATTAGCTGAAAAAATGCCTGGTGAATTATATGTTCACGGGAGTCGTATAAGAGTTTATGTGTTAGATGTTTTTCGTGGTTCAAAAGGGCCTATAATTCAAGTTAGTCGATCACATCCGGGATTAGTTAAAGCTTTGTTTGAGTTGGAGGTGCCAGAAATACAGCAAAGTATTGTGGAAATTATTAGCGTTTCTAGAGAGGCTGGTCATCGTTCTAAAATAGCAGTTATGTCTCACGATGACAAAATTAGTGCTGTGGGTGCGGCTATTGGTCCTGTGGGGAGTAGAGTTAGAAGTGTTATGAATGAATTAGGTGGTGAAAAAATTGATATTATTGAATATTCACTTGATTCAGCTGAATTTGTTAAAAATGCTTTATCTCCAGCTAGAGCTTCTAAAGTGGAAATTATTTCTGAATTGGGAAAAGAAGCTAGGGCTTGGGTGCCTGAATATCAATTATCGTTAGCTATTGGAGCTTATGGTCAAAATGCTAGACTGGCTGCTAGATTAACTGGTTGGAAAATAGATATTATATCGGATGAAAAAGGTGAATAAATATGGTGGCAAAAATAAAAGTAAGTGTATTAGCTAAACAGTTAGGTAAAACTAGTAAAGAGATTTTAGAGTTTGTAAATAACGAATTAGGCGAATATGTGGTTTCGGCTTCGGCCATTTTAGAACCGCCAATTGCTAGGAAAGTGCAAGATAAGTTTCCTGTGATTGAAACCAAACCAGTTAAAGATATTTCAGAGGTTGCCAAGTCAGCTTTAGAATTAGATAAAACAGTTTCAGAGGTTGCCAAGTCAGAGGAATTGAGTAAAAACTTAGTTGATGAAAAAGTGTTTGATGTAAAAGTATCTAGCGCAGAAATAGCTAATAACAAAGTTACTAAAGAAAAAACTGATAACGAAGTATTTACTAGCCATGCCGAAATAAATGATGAGATGGACAGTAAATCTAAATCCGCAGATATTAAATCAATAGATAACAATGCACAACCGCAAATTATTCCTAAACCTGCAAATATAGATATACCTAAACCTAAGGCTCCTAGAATTGCTAATAATCCTTTTTTAACTAATAGTCGACCTAATGCTTCTATAGGACAATCAATTCAAGGGTTTCGTAGAGGCAGAAAAGCTCCGTTTGGACAGCAAACTAGTGCGGATGGATCTAATCAGGGTAAAGATGATAAATCAGGCGATAAGCAAAAGTCGGCTGATGGTGCTTCGCCATATAAGAAATCTACTGAAATCAATAATGATAGGCGAGGTGGTTATAGAGGTAACAAAGGTGGTAAAGGTGGAGCTAGATTTGGTGGTACTCAAGGAGCGTTTGGCAGGCGAGGTGGTAAACCGATTAAAGCTAGAAAGTCTAAAAAAGATAAAAGACAAGAGTTTGAGGAAATGGAAACTCGCACAATTGGCGGAGTTGAAATACCTAATGGTAATGGACAAGTTATTCGTTTAAGGCAAGGAGCTACTTTAAATGACTTTGGTGATAAAATTGAGGTAAACCCAGCTGGTTTAGTGACTGTTTTATTTAAATTAGGTGCTATGGCGACTGTTACGCAATCTTTAGATGAAGACACTTTTATTCTTTTAGGTGATGAATTAGGTTATAAAATTGAAATGGTGACGCCTGAGGAGGAGGATAAAGAGATACTGTCTGAATTTGATATAGATTTAGATAAAGAGGCTGAAGATGAAACTGGTTTAGAATCTCGTCCACCAGTTATAACAGTTATGGGGCATGTTGATCACGGTAAGACAAAACTATTAGATACTATTAGACACGCTAATGTGGTGGCTGATGAAAAAGGTGGCATAACACAGCATATAGGTGCTTATAAAATAAATGTAATGCATAATGATAATTCAAGATCTATGACATTTATTGATACACCTGGACATGAAGCTTTTACAGCTATGCGAGCTAGAGGTGCTGAAGTTACAGATATTGCTATTTTAGTGGTGGCAGCAGATGATGGTATTATGCCGCAAACTATTGAAGCTTTAGATCATGCTAAAGCTGCTGATGTTCCAATAGTGGTGGCAGTTAATAAAATAGATGTGGTCGGTGCTGATCCAGCTAAAGTTAGAGGTCAATTGGCTGAATATGGTTTGGTATCTGAGGAATATGGTGGTGATACTATGTTTGTAGACATTTCGGCTAAAAATAAAACAAATATAGATAAGCTTTTGGAAGCGGTTTTATTGACAGCTGATGCCACACTTGATTTAAGAGCTAATCCCAATATGCTAGCTAGAGGCACTGTAATTGAGGGACATTTAGATAAAGGGCGTGGAGCTGTGGCTACTCTTTTAATTCAAAGTGGCACACTTAATATTCAAGATCCAACTGTGGCTGGTGAGTCATATGGTAGAAACAGAGCTATGTTTGATGAATATGGTAAAGCTATAAAACGAGCTACGCCGTCAACTCCAGTTAGGGCATTAGGTTTGTCAGCTGTGCCAACAGCAGGAGATTCTTTTTTGGTGGCAGAGGATGAAAAAGTTGCTAGGCAAATTGCTGAAATGAGAGCTACTAATAAACGAGCCGCTGAATTGGCTAAACGACACAAACGAGCCACTTTAGAGTATTTTAAGGAAGCTGTTGAAAAAGGTAAATTAGATGTTTTAAGTTTAATTATTAAAGGTGATGCTTCAGGTTCTGTGGAAGCTTTAGAGGATGCTTTGGTAAAAATTGAAACACAAGCTGGTATTGGTTTGAGAATTATTCATCGTGGCGTGGGAGCTGTGACTCAAAATGATGTTAATTTAGCCACAGTTGATAATGCTGTAATTTTAGCTTTTAATGTTAAACCTGAGCAAAAAGTTGAAGAATATGCTAATCGTGAAGGTGTTGACATTAAACAATATTCAGTTATTTATAAGGCTATTGAAGATGTTGAAGCAGCTTTGAAAGGTATGTTGAAACCCGAATATAAAGAATTTGAAACTGGTCGAGCTGAAGTTTTGCAAGTTTTCAAATCATCTAAATTTGGCAATATTGCTGGTTCAAAAGTTCAATCAGGCATAATTATACGGGATGCAGAAGCTAGAGTTTTAAGGCAAGATGAAATTGTTGCGGAAAATCTAAAAATAAAATCATTACGCCGGGAAAAAGATGATGTTAAAGAAGTCAAAAAGGGTATTGAGTGCGGTATAGGTTTTGACAATTATAATGACATAGAAACTAATGATATTATAGTAACTTATGAAATGCGGGAGGTTGAAAGAACAGATGGAAATAAATAGCCCTAAAAAACAAAGGCTGGAACATATTATTCGGTCTGTGGTGGCCAAAACTATTGAATTTGATTTAAAAGATAGCCGTTTAGGACTTATAACTGTTTTAGATGTTAAAGTTACAGGCGATTTTAAACACGCTAAAATTTATTGGTCTGTTTTGGGAAAAAATAAAACGGTTAATGAAAATACTAAGGCTTTAAATAGTGCTAAAGGCAGAATTAGAACAGTTATTGCTAAACAAATTAACTTACAATCAGCTCCTAGTTTAGAGTTTATCTACGATAAAGTGGAACAAACAGTTAAGTCATTAGATAAACTTATTAACAAAGCTCATAAAACAGATTTGGAAATTAGTCAAAAGGCCAGTCAAGCTAAATTTGCTAATAGTTCTAACGCTTACAAAAAACCTATATAATTTAGTTATTAATGGTAAAGGTGAAAGCAAATCCTTATATTAATGGTTGGCTGTTAATTGACAAACCAGTTAATTGGACTTCACATGATGTGGTGGCAAAATTACGAAATATTTTTGGTCAAAGACGAGTTGGTCATAGTGGCACGCTAGACCCTTTTGCTACAGGTTTATTGATTATTGGTTTTGGTCAAGTTACAAAATATTTAGATAATTTTCAAGCTTTGACTAAAGTTTATAGAGCCACTATTCGATTAGGCTGGGCAACTCAAACTGATGATTTAACTGGCGATATTGTGGATAATTTAAAACCAAAATCCAGTTATAATAAGTTAAAATCTATAGATAGGTCAAAAATTGCTGAAGTAATAGCTAGTTTTAAAGGTTTTCAATATCAAAAACCATCTAATTTTTCAGCTAAAAAAATTCAAGGTAAAAAAGCTTACGAATTAGCTAGGCAAGAGCAGAACTTTGAATTGCCACTTAGTCCTATTTATATATATGATTTGTTAATAGAAAAGATTTATCAAACTAATAAATATATTGATATTGTGGCTTATATAGAATGTTCATCGGGAACATATATTCGTGCGTTAGCTCGTGATATAGGGCAGGTTTTAGAAGTCGGTGGACACTTACAAAGTTTACGTCGTTTGAAAATAGGTCAATATGATGTAAAACAGGCTTTGATAATTGACAATTTAACTAATTTAGTTTTAAAAGATAATAGTAAAAAGTGTTGTAAAAATAGTAGAAATGATAATAAAGATACAAAAATTATTAATAATTTTAATAATTTAGCTTTATCTGTTAATCTTATACCAGCAATTAATTATGGAGCAACAATTGGCAAATTTGCGACTTTACACAAAGGCCATATAGCTTTAATACATAAATTAGTTAAAGTTTGTTTAGTTAAACGATTAAAGCCTAGGATTATAATTATTGAACCAGATAGAATATTGGACAGTAATTTATCAGATTTTAACTATCAGATTCAAAGTAAAGTTAAACAGTTAAGGGAAAAAATACTTAGATCCTTAGGGGTTCAAAGAATTGATTATTTAAAATTAGATAGTGATTTAAAAAAGTTTGATTATAAAACTTTTGCTAAAGAGTATTTAGTTAAAAAATATAATGTAAAGTATTTATTAATGGGTGATAATGCGACTATAGGAAAGAATCAGTTAGGCCATATTAAAAATTTGGCTAGTTTGAAGTATTTTGAAGTTGAAGCTTTTAAATTGTTGCCAGGTATATCTTCAAGTAAAATCAGACAACTTGTAAAGGAAAATAATTTAAACAAGGCGACTGAGTTATTGGGTAGACAAATAGATATTTTATGTTAGATTTAAAAAGTTTACCTAAAGCTCATTTACATTTACATTTTGCTGGTTCCATGAAAGAATCAACTTTAAGAGATTTGTCTAAAAAATATAATATTAGTATTCCTGAGAAAATATATAGCAACCCGTTTAGTTCTTTGCCGTCGTCACGTAGAGGCTGGCATTTATTTCAAAAATTGTATGATGTGGCTTTAAGCTGTATAAAAACCGAAGCTGACTTTAGACGAATTATTATTGAAGCAGCAGATAATGATATGAAAGATGGTTCAAAACGGCTTGAATTACAAATTAATCCTAATGATTATTTACATATTGGTAAATCTTTAGAGGGGGTTTTGGAATTGGCTTTAGATCAAGCAAAATTGAGTAGCCGTGATACGGGTGTGGAAATAGCTATTATTGTGGCAACTTCTAGAACTGCTTCTGCTAAGGAAGCCGAGAAAACAGCTCAAGTAGCTTCTAATTATGTTGGTGAACAGGCAGGTCAAGTGGTGGCTTTTGGTTTGAGTAATGATGAATTAGCTGGTAGAACTAAGGATTTTAAGCAAGCTTTTGCTATAGCTAAACAAGCTGGTTTATATTCTGTGCCACATGGTGGTGAACTTTTAGGTGATGAACATATTTGGCAAATTGTGAGAGCTTTAAAACCAGATAGAATAGGCCATGGAGTTAGAGCGACGGTGGATCATGTTATGCTAGAAAAACTGGCCGATGATGAAATTGCCTTGGAAGTTTGTCCCACTTCAAATGTGGCTTTAGGAGTTTTTCAATCTCATAAACAGGTGCCTATTAGAGAGTTATTAGGTTCAGGTGTGCGTTTTTCGATTAATGCCGATGATCCTTTGCTTTTTAAATCGCGTTTATTAGATCAATATAAATTATTGAGAGATGTTAATGGCTTATTTGACAGAGAAATTATTAGAGTGGCTAAAATGTCTATTTCCTCGTCTTTTGCCACTTATAGTCAAAAAACTAAGTGGTTAAAAGAGATAGATAATATTAAATATTAAGGCTAAACTTAGTTTAATGATAAAAGAGGTTATATCTATAAAAGGTGCTAGAGTTCACAATTTAAAAAATATTAGTTTAACTATTCCTAGAAACTCTTTAAATGTTTTTACCGGCCTTTCAGGCTCTGGTAAATCTTCATTGGCTTTTGATACTATTTTTGCGGAGGGACAAAGGCGTTTTGTGGAATCCCTTTCAGCTTACGCTAGACAATTTTTAGGCCAGATGGATAAACCAGATATGGATTTTATTGAAGGTTTATCACCAGCAGTTTCTATAGATCAAAAATCAACTAACAAAAACCCTCGCTCCACAGTTGGTACTATTACTGAAATATATGATTATTTAAGATTATTATTTGCTAGAGTTGGTATTCAATATTGTCCTAAATGTGATGCTGTGGTTCAGTCTCAGACACCTGGTCAAATGTCTGAGGTGGTTTTACAATTAAAAAAAGGCACTAAGTTATTAATTTTAGCACCTGTGATAAGAGATAGAAAAGGTGAATATCACGATTTATTTAATCAATTAAAGACAGCCGGATTTGCTAGGGTTAGAGTTGACGGTGAGGTTTTACAATTAGCTGATGAAATAGTTTTAGAAAAAAACTTACGGCATAATATAGAAGTTGTGGTGGATAGAATAGTTGTGGCGGAAAATATTAAATCGCGTTTGGTTGATTCTATAGAAACAGCTTTACAAACAGCTAATAATTTAATGACTATTCAACTAGTTAGTGATATTGATGTCAATGGTTTTGAATTTAGAAGCTTTTCAGCAATTAGAGCTTGTCCTAATGGCCATGAATTAACTTTAACTGATATAGAGCCTAGAACTTTTTCTTTTAATGCTCCTTATGGAGCTTGCCCAGAGTGTGATGGTATAGGTTATAAAAAAGAAGTTGATCCTAATTTGGTTGTGGCTAATATGTCTTTACCAGCTTTGGATGGTGGGTTGATTCAATCAATGGGTTTATCGGGTAATTTTTTTAAAAGTTCTTTAATTGATTTGGCTCAAGATTTAAATTTTAATATTAATCAGCCTTTAAAAACTTTATCAAATAAACAATTTAAAGCTTTGTTATTCGGTCATAATTATGTTATTTATGAAGAGTGGAGAGATCGTTGGGGCGGTCTTAGACGCAACGCCAGTGGTTTTGAAGGTGTAGTACCTCTTTTACAAAGGCGATGGGAAGCTACCGATTCATCTTATGCTCGTTTTAGGTATGAATCGATTATGCGACAATTACCGTGTAATTTATGTCATGGAGCTCGGCTAAAAGACGATGTTTTAGCCGTTAGAATAAAAAAGTTTAATATTTATGACATTTGTAAATTGTCGATTAATAATTTATTTAAATGGATTAATCAATTGAACCTATCGGGTAATAAAGCTAAAATTGCTGAACAAATAGTTAATGAAATTACCACTAGAGTTAAATTTTTATTAGATGTTGGTTTAGATTATTTAACTTTGGCTCGAAATGCTGCCACATTGTCTGGCGGTGAAGCCCAAAGAATTAGATTGGCTACTCAAATTGGTTCAGGTTTGGTGGGGGTTTTATATGTTTTAGATGAGCCTTCAATTGGTTTACATCAAAAAGATAACGCTAGACTTATTCGGTCTTTGCATCATTTACGCGATTTGGGGAATACTTTAATAGTTGTGGAGCATGATGAGGAAACAATTAAAAACTCTGATTGGATAACTGATATTGGCCCTAGGGCTGGTGAGGCGGGCGGTGAAGTGGTTTATAATGGTCCAGTTAAAAGTTTTGCTAAGGCTAAAAACTCTTTAACTAGTGATTATTTTGTTGGTAGAAAAAGTATAGAAATACCAAAAATTAGAAGATCTATGATTAAATCAAAGGTCTTAAAAGTAATAGGTGCTAATGAAAATAATTTGAAAAATATTGATGTATCATTTCCTTTGGGTAATTTTATATGTGTTACAGGCGTTTCGGGTTCGGGTAAATCAACTTTAGTTGATATGATTTTATATAAAGAGCTAGCTAATAAGCTAAATGGTGCTAAATTAGTTAGCGGCCAACATAAAAAAATTACTGGCTTGCGGCATTTGGACAAAGTGATACATGTTGACCAGTCGCCTATTGGACGAACTCCAAGATCTAATCCAGCTACTTATACAAAAGTTTGGGATAAGATAAGAGTTTTATTATCAGAAACTAAGCTGGCTAAACAAAGGGGTTATAAAGCTGGTCGTTTTTCTTTTAATGTGGCTGGCGGTAGATGTGAAGCTTGTGCTGGTGATGGCACTATAAAAATTGAAATGAATTTTTTATCTGATGTTTATGTTTTATGCGAAGTTTGTCAAGGTAAAAGATATAATGATGAAACTTTGGAGGTAAAATATAAGAATAAAAATGTGGCGGATATTTTAAATATGTCAATTTTCGACGCATATGAGTTTTTTAATAATATCTCCTTTATTTCAAGATATTTAAAAACTTTATCAGAAGTGGGTTTAGGGTATTTAAAGCTAGGTCAAAGTTCAGTAACTTTATCAGGTGGTGAATCGCAAAGAGTTAAATTAGCTACTGAATTACAAAGACCAGCCACCGGCAAAACTTTTTATATTTTGGATGAACCAACCACAGGTTTACATTTTGAAGATATCAAAAAGTTGCTTTTAGTTTTACAAACTCTAGTTGATAAAGGTAATACAGTTGTGGTGATAGAACACAATTTAGACGTTATAAAATCGGCTGATTGGATAATTGATTTAGGTCCCGACGGGGGAGATAAGGGTGGTCAGATTGTGGCTCAAGCTAGTCCAGAAAATTTAATTAAATTAACTAAATCGTACACTGGGCAATTTTTAAAGTCACTTTTTGCATAAAACTTTTTATAATATTTAAACTTTTTTTATAATACAAGGAAAATTATAAAG
>JAITSD010000036.1 GCA_031288055.1 Candidatus Opitulatrix roisinitermitis
AAAACACAGCAACTTTACACAGAGGTCTAACTAATAGACATTTACAACTTTTAGCCATTGGTGGCACAATTAGTACTGGTTTGTTTTTAGGTGTTGGTGAAACTATTATAGAGGCAGGGCCATCAACAATTTTAGCTTATTTATTAGCTGGAATTATATGTTTTTTAGCTATGCGAGTTTTAGGTGAAATGCTATTGTCTAATTTAAATTTTAGGACTTTTCGCGATATAGCCAGTGCTTATTTAGGACATTGGGCAGGTTTTCTTATTGGCTGTATTTATTGGTCTGTTTGGATTTCAGTGTCAATTTTAGATTCATTGGCAGCCGCGATTTATTTAAAAGATTATATTCCTAATGTACCGTTATGGATACCCTCTTTATTAGTTTTAGCAATTATATTTTTGATTAATCTTGGTGATGTTAAAAATTTTGGTGAAGCTGAATTTTGGCTAGCGCTTATAAAGATAATTGCTATAGTTGTGCTAATAATTGTGGGTATTTATCTTTTGTTTAATGATTACACTTATCAATTTACATTTGTAAATAATGGTAATATATTCTCTGAAACGCTAAATGCTAGAGTTGGTAATTTATGGCAATTCGGCGGATTTTTCCCTAATGGATTTGTGGGTTTTGGTATTGGTTTTCAAATGGCGTTTTTTGCTTATGGCGGTATAGAATCAATTGCTTCAACTTCTGCTGAAACATATGAGCCTGCTAAAACTATGCCAAAGGCTATTAACTCAATACCGATTAGAATAATTTTATTTTATGTAGGTTCGGTCTTTATTATTTTATGCTGCGTGCCGTGGAATAGAATTACTATGTTAGAGGGGAGTCCTTTTACCAATATATTTAACGCTGTTGGTATACCTTGGGTAAGCCTTTTTATGATAATTGTTTTGCTGACAGCTGCTATTAGTGGGGCTAATGCGGGTATATATGTATCAAGTCGTATGATTTATGGTTTAGCTATTGATAAACAAATAAGCAAAAGTTTTGCTAAATTAAATCGTTGGCATACACCTATTACGGCTTTATTTTTTTGTTCATTATTAGTGGGGACTGTTGTAACGCTAGGGTCGATTTTATTTGTTAATTCTATGGAAGCTTTTGCTTTTTTTGCCTCTATGGCAACGGTTGGTATTTCATCGGTTTGGATATTGATTTTATTGACTTATTTTGTTTATCGTAAAAAGTTTCCTAACTTGCATGAAATTTCACAATTTAAAGCTCCTGGAGGTATTATAATTTCGTCTTTATCAATTTTAGTTTTTATAATTATGTATATACTTATGTTATTTCAACCTGATAAGCGTATGGCTATTTTGGTAACATTGGTTACAACTTGTATTATATATATTATTTATAAAGTTAGGGTTAGAAATAGGGAAAATGTGGAGTTTTAGTGTGAATGATATAAAATCAAAAGCTAAATATGTAAATAACAATTTATCTAATAGATCTTTACATCGTGATTTAAAAAATCGCCATATACAACTTTTAGCCATTGGCGGAACTATTGGTACAGGTTTATTCTTAGGAACCCATAAAACTATCAGTGTGGGCGGACCATCTATATTTTTAGCCTATATTATTGCCGGATTAATTTGTTATTTTGCTATGAGGTGTTTAGGTGAAATGTTAATTGCTTCCACTAAGTTTAGAAGTTTTAGAGAGGTAATTACTTGTTTTTTAGGTGATGGAGCTGGTTTTGTGGTGGGATGTGTATATTGGTTGGTTTGGGTTTTAGCAGGTGTTTTAGATTCTTTAGCAGTTGGAGTTTATATAAATCCTTATATACCGACGGCACCTAAATGGTTAGTACCTAGTTTTATAGTTTTAGTTTTATTTTTAATAAATATGGCCAGTGTAAAATTTTTTGGTGAAACAGAGTTTTGGTTAGCTATTATTAAAATATTAGCTATTATAATTACTATTATAATAGGCTTGGGTTTAATCTTTACTGGTTATAAATATAGTTTTGTTTTTGATAATAATTTAGGCTTAAAACAACAAGATTATATCACAGCCGAAGTACAAAACCTATGGCAATTCGGCGGGTTTTTTCCTAATGGCTTTATAGGATTTTTATTAGGTTTTCAAATGGCGTTTTTAGCTTTTGCTGGCATTGAATCAATTGCTGTAACAGCTGGTGAAACCGCTAATCCCAAAATTACTTTACCTAAAGCTATTAGAAACTTACCTATTAGAATAGGTCTTTTTTATGTTGGTTCAATATTTGTTATTTTATGTTGTGTGCCTTGGAATAAGATTTTACTTTTGGAGGGTAGCCCCTTTGCCGCAATTTTTGGGGCTGTAGGTATGCCGAAAATAGAAATGATTATGATATTAGTTTTAGTCACCGCGGCTTCATCAGGGGCAAATGGCGGATTATATATAAGTTCCAGGATGTTATATGGATTATCAGTTGATGGTGAAATGCCTAAAATTTTTTCTAAAACTAGTAAATATGGTGTGCCGTATATAACCTTGATTTTTTCAACTATTCTAATTTTATTATCTGTCGTATTAGGTTCATTTCTTTTTTCAGATCCTATGAGAGGGTTTGCGGTGTTTGCTTCCTGGACAACTGTGGCAATTTTAATAACTTGGATTTTTATACTTATAACCTACATAGTATATAGAATAAAGTTTAAAAGAGTTCATCAATTCAATATATTTAAAGCTCCTTTGGGTTTTGTTATGTCTTTTATTTGCTTAGCTTTTTTTGTAGGAGTTTTTATAACTATGTTTTTTGATCCAGATATGTTTATAGGTATTTGTTTAAGTGCTATTTGTTTAGTTATAACCCTTTTGATTTATATATTTATTGTGCGGGATATTCATAAAGTTAAAAAACGAATTTAGTTTAATTCGCATAAAGCTTTAGTTTTGGCATTTAGGTAAACTGTTTAATTTATTATTTCTAATGTTGTCTAATGCTACTATGGCTTGACTAAGATTATCAATAGCAACTATATCTATATCTGGATGGCTATCTTTTATATCTGAACAATTTGTTTTAGGGGCTATAAAAAATTGAGCTTTAGAAGTCACAGCTCCATATATTTTTTGATCAATCCCGCCAATAGGTTGAACCTGACCTTGTGGGTTAATTTGACCTGTACCAGCAACTATATTTCCACCAGTTAAATTAGTTTGCTGTACAATATCAATTATGCCCAAGGCAAAAATTAATCCAGCTGATGGACCACCCACATTATCTATTTCAATATGAGTTTTAGGATATTTGGTTATATTTAGATAATTATAAGCGGCTTTTATAGCATTATTTTGTGAATTAATCATCATAGTTTTATTTTGTGAATTATATTCTTGTTCAGAAATATTTTTTGGAAAAACGGCTTCTAGGGGTAAAACCTGACTTTTAGTATTAAAATTGGCTATTAGGGCTTGGATTAAAGGCACACCGTATTGTGCTTTACCTTGCACAGAAACTGTTGTCATAAGTAATTGTCCATTATCTTTTGCTGTGTAGCCATCAATTTGGATTAATGATTTTTGGTCAATTTGACCTAGAACATTATTAGTTAAACCAGGGTTTTCAACGCAGTAGGGTACAGGTATAAATAAATAAGCTAGACATAAAAATAGTAAACCGGTTTTTAAAAATCCGCCAATGGAATGAGGCATATATTTAGTATAATATATACTTAAATTATGTCCGAAATTGATAAATTATGTGATAACTTTTTTTTAGAAACTTTGCGTCTTGAACCAGAGAGTGCTATTATGTTTGGTCTACAAGACAAACTGGATGACCCTAATATTTATAGCGATTTTTCGCCTAAAGGTAGAGATAAATATGTAAGACTTTGTAAAAATTATATTCAAAAAGTTAATAATATTGTCTGTCAAGATATAAAACAAAATATAGTTAAGCAACAATTTTTATTGGTTTTAAATTCATCTTTAAATATGGAAGAGAAATGGCATGATTCATTAAGATTTATGAATAATTTATTTTCGCCTTTTCAAAGTCTTAGAACAGTATTTGATTTAATGCCTAGACACACAACACAAGATTTTGTAAATGTTTTGAACAGATTGAAAAATATACCTAAAGCTGTTGATAGTTACATAGAGTCTTTGGAATTGGGTTTAAATGAGAATATAGTTAATACTAAACGGCAATGTTTAATAATAATTGAGCAAATAAAAACTCAGTTAAATAGTAGAACATCTTTTTTTCAAAAGATGATAAATGAAGCTAAAGCTGAAAATATTAATTTTGAGGTGATAGAAAAAATTACTAAACAAATAGAATTGGTTTTTAAATCTTTTGTAAAACTTCAACAATTTTTAGAAATTCAATATTTACCTAAAGCTAATTTAGATGACGCTGTAGGTAAACAGCGTTATCTAAATTATTCAGCTCATTATGTTGGCCAAAAAATTGATTTAGATGAAGCATATCAATGGGGAGTGGAACAAATAGATGAAATAATAGAGCAGCAATTTAGTTTAGCTAAAAGTTTTGGAGTTAAATCAATTAATAAAATTCAAGCTATAAAACAAGCAGCTAAAATACTTAATAATTTAGATAATCAAGCAATTATTGGAGCAGATAATTTACAAAAATATATGCAAAATATTGCTGATTCGACTATGAAATACTTAATAACTAATAATCATTTTGATATACCAAAGCCTATTCAAAAAATCCAGGCTATGATTGTACCAACAGGTGATGGCGTGGTTTATTATACGCCGCCATCAGCAGATTTTTCTATACCTGGACGAATGTGGTGGTCTATTCCAACTGGTGTGAAAAAACAATATAAATGGAACTCCAAAACAACTATTTTCCATGAAGGCGTGCCAGGTCACCATTTACAAGTTGGTTTACAAGTTTATCTTAAAGATAAATTAAATGATTGGCAGCGTATGGGTTTGTTAATTTCGGGTTATGCTGAAGGCTGGGCATTATATGCCGAAAAATTAATGGATGAATTTGGCATGCTAGATAATTATGAGAAGTTTGGCATGTTAGAT
>JAITSD010000060.1 GCA_031288055.1 Candidatus Opitulatrix roisinitermitis
TTTTCTTTTACTCTTTTAATATCTTTATTGACATTAAAACGAGTTTTAGTTTTAATATTTTTATTATCTATTTGGTTAATTTTGCTAATATCGTATTCAACTATACCCGTTTGATTAAGTTTTTTAACTTTATGGCTAATATGGTGAACTAATGGTTTTTTTTCAATAGATTTGGTATGTTTTGATTTATTAGGTGAAATAACAAATCCTATAACAGATCCAAGTAGAAGTATTAAACCCAAAATAAACCCAAAATGGCTTATAGTATCTGTGGAATTATTAGTCCAATCAATGGCTAACTGAATAGGTGTCAAACTACCTTTTCTAGTAATAATTAGTGTTGAATCGTTATTAAATGAACCTAGACTATTTAAATCAAAAGAAATTTGGCCGTTTGATGTAGCTATAAGATCAAACATATCTGATTGACTTATATCCAAATTATCAGATAAAACAGTTTTTGTGGGTAAAATATTTTGGGTTTGCCAACTATTGATTGATGAAAAACCTGTAATTGTGGTGTAATTTGTGTCATCAGCTAAAAAACCATTAGCGTCTTTATAATTACCATAAGCTATTTGTAAAGTGTCAGAACTGTTAGTCGTTATATTAATTAGTGAGTTGCTACTAACGGCTTGTAAAACTCCTGGATTAAAAATAATATAAGATGAATTATTAGTTATATCAGTCGATGTGGTGATTTTTTTATTAACTGGTGTAAACCAAAAAATAACGCTAGATATTATAACTATAATAATACTCAAAATTAAACTGCTAATACTAGCAATTTTCTTTTTGGATATTTTTTTGAACATACTATAATAATTATACTGTATAATTATATATATGAAAAAGGTTAATTTTGACTATAAGGGTTTTTGGAATTACAAAGTTATAAAAGTGTTTATTTTTGGGTTTTTTATATTTAGTTCACTATTAATTAGTTCCTGTGCGTCGGATGATAATGCAATTAAATTTAATTCGCCAGAGGAGTTAGCCAAAATAAAAATTGTTGATAATATTGCTACAGCTGAACCTAAATTAATAATTGATTCCACAATTGATTTATTGCCAGATGTTTATTCAGTAATTCATGATGGTAAAGGTAATATTATAAATGATAGTGACCGTCTACAAGTACAAACTGATACATATCAAAGTGATGATAACCAACAGTATAAAATTTCAAATTCATCGTGGCAGGGTAAAGATGCGGCTAATGTTTTAGTTATGTCACAAACTCAAGGAGCCATGCCAGATGGTTTATATAATCAACTTATAGGCAAAAAAGTAGGCACAATTTTTATAGTTGGCACAGGTTCACAAAATAGTCAAAATGGCCTGACAACTAATTATATTATGGTTAATAAAGTAGTTGGTAAAGCTAAAGGTTATACCACAGCTGATGGACAGGTGATGTCAGTAGATAATAAAAAACCGTCGGCGACTTTAACTTCTAATAATCAATTTACTTTAAATTTGCCAGCTAATTATAAGGCATCAGCTCAATTACAATCCTATTATTTAATAAAAGGCACAGGACCAAAAGTTAAAAGTACTGATACTATAACTGTTAAATATACTGGTTGGTTATCTAATGGAACGCAATTTGATTCCAAAACCGATTCATCATTTGTGGCATCTTTAAACGGTTCTGTGATTCAAGGTTGGACAAATGGATTAAAAGATAAAACAGTTGGTTCTAGAGTTATGTTAGTTATTCCGCCTAAATTGGGTTATGGACAAACTGCTATTGGGCAAATTCCGGCTAATTCTAGTTTGATATTTTGTATTGATATTTTAGGTATAAATTAATTTTTTTATTTTATTTTATTTTACTAAAATTAAGCACATTTAAATTGAGTAATTTATATAAATATTTTTTGAATATAAAACAATAATTGTTAAAGTTTATTCAATTTTTAAAAGTGCTTGACTTGATTTTTCTGTTTATGATAGACTATTTTTGTAAACAAATTTGAGTATTTTTTATGAATTATAGAAAGGAAATTTATGTCGAAATTAATTAGTTTTGATGAAGAAGCCAGAAAATCTATGGAGCAAGGTCTTGATAAATTGGCTAATACTGTGAAAGTCACTCTAGGACCTAAAGGTAGAAATGTGGTTTTAGATAAAAAATGGGGTGCTCCAACTATTACTAATGATGGTGTGACTATTGCTAAAGATATTGATTTAGAAGACCCTTTTGAAAAAATCGGTGCTGAATTAGTTAAAGAAGTGGCTAAGAAAACTGATGATGTGGCTGGTGATGGAACTACGACGGCTACAGTTTTAGCTCAATCATTAGTTAAGGAGGGTTTAAAAAATTTAGCAGCCGGTTCAAATCCAATTGCTATTAGACGTGGTATTGATAAAGCTGTGGCAAAAGTGGTTGAAGATTTGAAAACTCAAGCTGTAGATATTAAAAATAAAGATCAAATTGCTGCTACAGCTTCTATTTCGGCTGGTGATGATGAAATAGGTAAACTTATTGCTGAAGCTTTGGATAAAGTTGGTAATGAGGGGGTTGTAACAGTTGAGGAATCTAATTCTTTTGGTTTAGAAATGGATTTTGCTGAAGGTATG
The DNA here is from genome assembly GCA_031288055.1 of Candidatus Opitulatrix roisinitermitis. Classification (GTDB taxonomy): domain Bacteria; phylum Actinomycetota; class Actinomycetes; order Actinomycetales; family Bifidobacteriaceae; genus Opitulatrix. Next base: position 2,587 of record JAITSD010000060.1, read on the forward strand.
AGATTTGACAAAGGTTTTATAACTCGTTACTTTATAACTGATGAGGAACGACAAGAGGCTGTTTTAGAGGACGCATATATTTTATTATATGAAGGTAAAATTACTCAGCCACAAGAGTTGGAGAAAATTGCCACAGAGGTTTTTCAAGCTGGTAAACCTGTTTTATTTATTGCCGAGGATATAGAGGGCCAAGCTTTAGCTTCTTTGGTGCTGAATAAATTGCAAGGTGGTCTAAAATCAGTGGCGGTTAAAGCTCCTGGTTTTGGTGATCGACGTAAAGCCATGTTGCAAGATATAGCTGTTTTAACAGGCGGCACAGTTTTGTCAGAGGAAATTGGTCTAAAACCAGAAAATGCAGAAATATCTCATTTAGGAAAAGCTAGAAAAGTGATTGTCACAAAGGATGAAACTACTATTGTTGATGGTTCTGGAGAGAAAAAAGCTATTGATGGTAGGGTAGCTCAAATAAAAAGTGAAATAACTACAACTGATTCCGATTATGATAGAGAAAAATTGCAAGAGCGTTTGGCTAAATTTTCAGGCGGCGTGGCTGTTTTGAAAGCTGGTGCAGCTACAGAGGTGGAACTCAAAGAGAGAAAACACCGTATAGAAGATGCTATTAGAAATGCTAAAGCTGCAATTGAGGAAGGTATTGTGGCAGGCGGTGGCGTGGCTTTGTTACACGCTGAGAAAGCTGCTGGATCTTTGAAATTAGACGAGGATGAAGCTATAGGTGCTAAAATAGTGACTAGTGCTTTGTCAGCACCTTTAAAACAGATTGCTAATAATGCCGGTTTAGAAGGCGGAGTGGTGATTGATAAAGTTAGAGGTTTGCCAGCTGGTAGCGGTTTAAATGCTGCCACTGAAACTTATGAAGATTTACTTAAAGCTGGTGTAAGCGATCCAGTTAAAGTAACTCGTTCGGCTTTACAAAACGCAGCTTCTATTGCAGGTTTATTTTTAACCACTGAAGTGGTTGTGGCTGATAAACCTGAAGAAGAAAAACCAGCTGCTCCTGGTATGGATCCTGCCGCTGGCATGGGTTATTAATTGGCAGGTTAATTAAAAGGTGATTTAATTCAAAATTTAAAAAGATTAGGCATAATGGGTGGGACTTTTGACCCCATCCATAATGGTCATTTGGTGGCAGCTTCTGAGGCAGCTAGTCGGTATGATCTAACCAAAGTTATTTTTGTGCCAACAGGTGTGTCGGCTTTTAAAAATCGTCAAATTGTGGCAACACCAGAAAATCGTTATTTAATGTCTGTAATTGCTACAGCGGCAAATCCCATATTCATAGTATCAAGAGTAGATATAGATAGGGGTGGTATAACATATACAATTGATACTTTAAAAGATATAAAAAAAGATTATTCCGATTATGAATTATATTTTATAACAGGAGCTGATGCGGTTAGTCAAATAGAATCATGGAAAGATTATAAACAATTATTTAGTTTAGCTAAATTTGTAGCTGTAACTAGACCTGATTATGCAGTTAATTGCGATATAATCAGTAAATATTCTATTGACCAATTAGAAGTACCAGCTATGGCTATTTCATCAACTAATTGTCGTCAAAGAGCGGCTCGCGGTGAACCAATTTGGTATTTAGTGCCAGATGGTGTTGTGCAATATATAAATAAACATAAAGTTTATTAATTTTGTAATATTACTTTTATTGAATATATTTGACAACAATGTCATATTTTATCAGTTCAAAATAATAAAATCAGCGTTAAAAGTTAAGTCGAAAAAAATTAACTGCCTTTAATTTTGACATTAGCCGCGGTGGCACCAGTCCCGTCAATTAACCAATCAACCGAAGTCTGATTTTGGGCTAAAATAAAATGCTCGTTCCAAGTTGTGCTAGCAAACATACTATTTTTAGTGGCCGTGGAAGCAGTTAAATCAGTGCCTGACCAATCAACATCGCCGTTTAGTGTAGTCGACCAAAACATACCACCCATATCAGTTGTCGCACTGCCAAATCCCGCAGGCAATGGAAAATTAGCTGGCAATGAAGCACCATAAAACATATAACGCATATTAGTCGCTACATTGCCAAACCCCGCAGGCAACGAAAAATTATTTGGTAAAATAGCATTACAAAACATATTAGACATATTAGTGGCATTTGGAGCAAAATTATTTCCTATTGTTAAATTTATACTACTTTGACTACCTTTATAAAACATTTGACTAACATTAGTAGCTTGGGGAAGAAAATTATCAGGCAAAATTAAATTTTCACTAATCGCCGTAGAATCAAATAATCCACTAGCATTAGTAGCTTTCAGCAGAAAACTATCAGGCAAAGACAAATTGCCGATTTTAGCATACATAAATAGAGATTGAGCTGTAGTAGTATTTGATAAAAAATTATCCCCTATAGTTAAAGTGCCATTAATTTCTGCATATTCAAATGTATAACTAGCACTAAGTATATTAGCCATAAAATTACTTCCTATAATTAAATTACTAGTTTTACAATACATAAATGTAAAAGAAGCAGTACTATTATAGGTTGCGTTTGGTAAAAAGTTATCAGGTAATACGAAATCACCATTTACTGTAAGATATTGAAATAAAGCAGAATTGTTACTATTATCAGTAACGCTAGGAAAAGTATTGTTAAATGTTAAATTACCATTAATTGTGGCATTCATTATAAAAACACCAATTTTTGTAAAAGTTTGTCCAAAATCAACAGGCAAAGTTATGCTGTCATTAAATGTAGCACTATTTAACATACCGTTTGCTTCAGTGGCTTGAGATACAAAATTAGCGGGCCAATTAAACCCATCTGGAAAAGTGGTTCGGTTAAACATAAAACTTACATTAGTGGCTGCAGGTCCAAATCCATCTGGCAATGAAAATCCATCTGGTAAAGTTGCATATGTAAACATATATGACATATTAGTCGTTACATTGCCAAATTCTTCAGGTAAT
>JAITSD010000094.1 GCA_031288055.1 Candidatus Opitulatrix roisinitermitis
TCAACTGTATAAATTTGCATATCAGTCATATTTGTTGGCACTGTACCATCAGCAATTCTTTGAGCTAGACCTTCAACAATAGCCGTTTTACCAACACCTGGATCACCTGTTAACACAGGATTATTTTTTGTTCGTCTAGATAATATTTGCACAACTCTTTCTATCTCAATTTCACGGCCTATTACAGGATCTAATTTTTCTTCTAAAGCTAATTTTGTCAAATTCGTACCATATTTTTCTAAAATACTTTTTTTATTCTCGTCCGATGGAGACATTCCAATAGCAAAAGCCGGCTCATGAGTCACATTACTTGTATCGCCCATATTATTTAAAACACTTTGCCTTAAAGTATCTAATGGAATACCCAATTTCAAAAGAGCTTGAACTCCTACACCTTCCCCCTCATTTAAAATACCTAATAAAATATGCTCTGTACCAATATGACCGTGATTAAAAGTTAAAGATTCTTTCAAAGATGAATCCAAAACTGTTTTAACTCTAGGCGTAAATGGCAATCTATTAGCTGGGGCTGCATTACCTGTGCCAATTAAATCAATAATTTCAGAACGCAATTTATCAGGTGTTACTCCCATAGATAAAAGTGCTCTACCGGCTAACCCCTGTTTTTCTTGCAAAAGCCCTAATAATAAATGTTCTGTGCCAATAAAACTATGTCCTAAAGACTGCGCCTCTTGCTGAGCCAAAGAGATAGCATTTCTGGCCGATTCAGTAAATCTTTCATGCATAATTATAGTCTAACTTTGTAAATATATCTTTTCAAGACTAAACTAATCAATTATGCTATCAGCGTAAAGCATAATTTATTCAATTGACAAAAGTCTAAAGTGCCATTTACTCAAAAACTTTCTAAATTATTAACAGCTGAAGAACAAATATCAATTATTAATTGCTCCACTAAATAATTTTTATCAATTTTAGAATTAGTTTTAACAACTTCCTCAATATGAGCTAATTTGTAAAATGCTTTTGATAAATTAGCGGTATTCCACTTTGATAAATATGGTTTAACACTACTAACTTGCCATGGTGTCATTTTTAAGTCCTCTGGTTTTAATTTTTTAGAAGCCATGACCGAAACTTTAGCCACTTTTCTCAACTGCATAGCCACCACAGCAATTATAGCAATTGGCTCTAGACCAGTGAAAATACCATTTTGATAAAGATCCAAAGCCTTTGACATATTGCCAGTTGCCACAGCCTCTGATATTTCAAAAATTTTAATTTGTTTTCGACCAGAAAAATATTTATTTATATCGTCTGATGATATAGAATTACCTTGAAAGTCATTAATAAATTGTCGACAAGTGGCATCTAATTCATCAACATCATCACCAAAAGCATCCACTAAAACACCGATAGCTTGATTATCAATATCTATTTTAGCCAAAGCAAATAATTTTTTAACATAAACTATTCTTTGGCTTGTAGTTTTAATAGCTTTAGCTTCTCCCACAAATTTTGCCGCAGCTTTTATTTGATTAAGCAATTTAGTGCCTTTTCTAATACCTGAATGTTGAAATATAATAATTTGATTATTATCTAAACTAGTATTTTTCTTTACCAAATATTTGTCTAAAAAATCAACTAAATTATCTGTAGCATCTTGCAAATTGCGTAAAATAACCACGGTGTTGATGGAAAATAAAGATGGCGAAATAGCTTTGCTAAAAGTTTCACTATCAGTTTGACCAGCATCTAAAGACACTATATTTGATAAATCAATTTCAGGAAAGTTGGCATTTAAAAAAGTTTTTGCATTAGTTAATTGCTGTCGAATAAGAGGCTCTTGCGAAGCCACAATTAACAAAAAACTATCCACTAAATAAGTTTATCATTTATAGTTTACTAAATAAATAAAGAAATATAGTATATGAAAATCCATTTAATGACCATTTATGAACAATTATCTAACTAATTATAAAGACCTTCAAAACAATGGCCGTGCTAAACTAGAAAAATGATACCTGGCGTTAATTTAACTGAACTAATTAGAAATGCCGGACCTTTAATTTATTTATTACCTTTGATTATTTTTTCAGAAACTGGTTTAATGATAGGATTCTTTCTACCTGGTGATTCTTTACTTTTTACCGCAGGTGCTTTAATTGGATTAAAACTAGTTGATGTTAATATAATAGTTTTATGTTTATTATTTTTTCTTTGTGCTATTTGCGGCAATACTACAGGTTATTTAATCGGACGACATTTTGGTAGAAAATTATTCACCAAAAAAGATTCTAAAGTTTTTAAACAAAAATATATATTACAAGCCGAAGGATTTTACGAGCAACATGGCGGTATAGCAGTGATTTTAGCACAATTTATGCCCATCATTAGGACTTTTTGTCCAATAGTCACCGGCATTTCCAAGATGAATTATAAAAAGTTTATTGCCTTTAATATAATAGGGGCTTTCTTTTGGACAATTTGCATAACTCTAATTGGTTATTTCATATTTGGGGCTTTTGGAAATGTTATAAATCCAGAAGATATTGATAAGTTTTTGCTGCCTATAATTATTTTAATTGTTTTTATTTCCGTTTTACCAGCTGGCTTAAAAGTAATTCATCATAAAATACTTCAAAAAAAATAATTAAAGCTCTCTAAATACTAATTCATAGATATACATACGATAACTGGTTTTATGATAAACTTTATTACATGGTTGATGAGATAAAAAAGGACTATTCGGAGGTTGATAGTCTACTTCAAAATACTGGTGAAATTGATTTATCAAGCACGCCTTTAGCATCTCAAGTAGCTAATGAAATAAATAAACGAACTCATTTGAATAACGCTGAACATCCCACGCCAAATCAAACTAGAATTATTGCTATAACTAACCAAAAAGGTGGCGTTGGCAAAACCACCACAACTGTAAATATCGCTGCTTCTTTAGCTAAAGCCAAAAAAAATATCTTAGTTATTGATTTAGATCCACAAGGAAATTGTTCAACTGCTTTAGGTATAAACCATGAAGCTTCTGTGCCATCAATTTATGAAAGTTTAATTACTAATACCCCGATAAAAGATATTATCCAACCTTGTCCTGATATTACTAATTTAGATGTCGCTCCAGCCACAATTAATCTTTCAGGATCAGAATTAGAATTAGTATCTATGGTTTCACGAGAAAACAGGTTAAAAAAAGCTTTAACCAATTACACAGATTACCGCCAGGAAAAGGGCTTGCCAAGATATGATTTTATATTAATTGACTGTCCGCCATCATTAGGGCTTTTAACAATTAACGCTTTTACAGCAGCAGATGAAATTTTAATTCCTATACAAGCCCAATACTATGCTTTAGAAGGTTTATCGCAATTACTAAACACAATTAATTTAGTTAAAACTCAATTAAACGAAAAACAAAAACCACCATTAATGTTAATTACTATGTATGATGCCCGAACCAATTTGTCAAATGATGTGGTTAATGATGTTCACGAACATTTTCCCAATCAAATTTTAGATGCCATTATTCCCCAATCTGTCAGATTATCGGAAGCTCCATCACACGCTCAATCAATTATAACTTATGAACCTGATTCTATAGGCTCTTTGGCTTATAAAGAAGCAGCTTACGAAATATCAATTTGGGATTATAAAGAGGATTTCTAAATGGAAAAACGGCACGGACTAGGCAAAGGTTTGGGAGCTTTAATCCCAGAAAATAAAACTCCCCGCCCAATAGATATATTATTTGAAGGCAATGATAATTCAGGAACTGTAGACGGTGCTAGCTTTGCTTTAATAGAACTTGATAAAATCAAAGCAAATCCTAAACAACCCCGAAATACTTTTGATAAAGGACAATTAGAACAATTAACCGCTTCCATAAAAGAAGTTGGCGTTCAGCAACCAATCGTAGTTAGAAAAACCGATGACACTTATGAATTAGTTATGGGAGAAAGACGCACTAGAGCTTCCCGCTTAGCTGGATTATCAACCATTCCAGCAATTATTAAACAAACTGATGATGATGAATTGCTAACTAAGGCTTTAATTGAAAATATACATAGAGCCAATTTAAATCCTATTGAAGAAGCTTCAGCTTATAAGCAACTTATGGACGATTTTGGATCCACTCAAGATGATTTAGCTAATAAATTATCTAAATCTCGTTCTCAAATAGCTAATATGTTACGTTTATTAAAATTGCCTATCAAAGTTCAACAATATATACAAAATAATAAATTATCATTTGGTGCCGCTAAAGTTTTAATGACTGTAGAAAATCCATATAGATTAGAAATTATTGCTCAACAAGCCGCTAGAGACGGTTTAACTATAAAACAAATTGAATCTTTAATATCTAATCCCAATAATATTATGCCTAAAGCCAAACCGTTTACAATGAAAATCCCTGGTGTTTGGGATGTGGCAGAGAATCTTAGCGATTATATTGACACAAAAGTTGATATAAAATTAGGTAAGAATCAAGGTAAATTAGAAATCCACTTTTCTAACGGACACGATTTAAATAGAATTTTAAAAATTATTGCTCCAAATATTGAGGGCACACCATACGCCTAAAACTTTTATATTTAGCTTAATCTACATTATATTTAGAAATAACTAAACCTAAATCATACTTTTAAAACTACCAGAATTATTTAAAAAACAGCACAGGTTAAAGACTGCCCAGCTCTAGCATATTTACTAATTTTAGCTATAGACTCTAAAGGACCTATAGCTATTCTCGAAGCCTCAACCTCAATATTTTTATTATCTAAAACTCTGCAACTAATAAACTGAACTTGATTTATATTTAAAGTATCTTTAACTACTTCACAAGGTTCCCAACCAGTTAATTTATAATACATAGCTCCAGCAATAGCAGCATTTTGAATAGCCGTAGTCAATTTAGCATTAGCCATAGACAGCATACCAAAAGCTAAAACTCCTGTAAATA
>JAITSD010000074.1 GCA_031288055.1 Candidatus Opitulatrix roisinitermitis
TCCCTGGATTCATCAAACCGCTAATTTATCTAATTTTGACAATAATGCCGTTTTATTTGCTGTGGCCACACAAAGCGGTAAAACAGCTATTTTTATACCTAAAGATTCACAAAATCTAAAAAAACAAAACTTAGAAACTGTTTCACCGTCAGTAGTTCAATTATTATCTAATTCATTATGGTCGCAAGCCGCTATTGAATTTGCTAAGGAAATGTCTGCTCAAGCCAAAGCTAATAATTTACCAATTTATTTAATTATAATAATAATTCTTATAATCGTTGGGGCTGTTGTTGGTTTACTTTATCTCTTAATTTTTAAAAAACGCCGTAAATCTTATAAACAAAAACCCAAAAGATTAAAAACTGTTAGTAGTATATAATTTAGCAATTTTAAACTTTATCTAAAAAGTTTATAGCTTCTTTAGTTACTGCAATAGCCTGTTTAACATCATTTAAATTATTATATAAACCTAATGAAAACCTTACAGATGCGACTTTACCAAACCGCCTATGAATAGGCACAGCACAATTATGCCCCACTCGACAAACCACACCAGCGTCATCTAAAAACTGACCTAAATCATGAGGGTGAATATTTTGATGCGTAAAGCTTATTATACCAAGTCTATTATCAGATGATATAGAACCTAAAATCTCAATGCCTGGCAAGCTTTGTAAATTAATTAATTCCTCAGTTAATTGCTTTTCGTGATTAACAATATTTTTGATATTTACAGTTTGTAACATTTCAATAGACTTAGCAAAAGCTATCATTTGAGAGATAGGAGGTGTACCGGCCTCTAATTTTTCCAAACCCTTTTTATATATTGGCTTTATATCACTATCAGCAAAATTAATATCATCAACTGTGCCACCGCCAACCAAAAAATTAGAGAACTCATCAATTATTCTATCTTTACAATACAAAAAACCTAAAGCTGTTGGCCCATAAACTTTATGAGCCGACCAAGCTGCCATTTCACAATCAATTTCCGAAAAGTCAACTGGCATATGGCCAACAGCTTGAGCCGCATCAACTATAAAATCTGCCCCAGCTTTATGAATTAATTCAGCCATCTGTCTAACTGGAGTAATTGCCCCAGTCACATTTGAAACATAAGTTAAAGCCACAACTTTTATTTTGGGATTTAAAACCTTAACTAAATTATCAATAGTTAATTGTCCAAAATTATCAACTTCTAAAACTTTTAAAACCGCTCCAGTCTTTTTAGCCAATTTAATCCACGGCAAAAAGTTTGAATGATGTTCAGCATAGCTAACTAAAATTTCATCACCTAACTGCAATTTATCTTCATAAAAACTGGCAGCCATATTTAAAGCCGTTGTAGCCGAATTAGTGATAACTAATTTACCATTAGACTTTGATGTCACAAACTGTAAGACTTTTTGTCTAGCTTGTGCATACTCCTTAGTGACGCTAACCGATAAATTACTAATTCCTCTAGAGATATTTGAATACCTACTAGACAAAAAGTCTTTTTCAGTTTCTATAACTGCTTGCGGTTTTAAAGCTGAGGCTGCTGTATCTAAATAAATTAATTTTTGATTATTATATTTAACTTTTAGTTCTAAAAACTGTGAACTAAGCAACTCTAACCCGACGATTATTCTTTACTATTTGTTCTTTAATTATAATTTTAGGATCTTCCAAGCCTTCTGCGGCTTTTTTAGTTACAATCACCTGAGATATATCATCGCGCGAAGGTATTTCAAACATTATTGGTTCTAAGGTTTTCTCCAAAATTGAACGCAAACCTCTAGCTCCAGTTTTAAAACTAAAAGCTTTTTGAACAATAACCCTTAATGCCTCTTTTTCAAACTTTAGTTTAACATCATCTAAAATAAATAATTTTTTAAACTGTTTGACTAAAGAGTTTTTAGGATCCAATAAAATGCGCAACATAGTTTTTTCATCTAAATCATCCACCGAAGTTATAACTGGTAAACGACCAATTAATTCAGGGATTAAACCAAACTTTTGCAAATCCTCCGGTCTAACATCTTGATAAATATTATATTCTGATTCGAAACCACGGTTTATTTTAGCTCCAAAACCAATCTTAGCAGATCTGTCTCTAGTTTTTAAAATATCTTTCAATCCATCAAAAGCCCCGCCAACTATAAATAAAATATCTTTAGTATCAATTTGAGTGGTTTCTTGCCCTGGGTGTTTACGACCCCCTGCCATATTTTTTGTAGGAATATTTGCCACAGTCCCCTCAATAATTTTTAAAAGCGATTGTTGAACGCCCTCGCCGGAAACATCACGAGTAATAGAAGGATTGTCGCCTTTACGTGATATTTTATCAATTTCATCAATATAAATAATTCCTTTTGAAGCTTTTTGTATATCACCATCAGAGTTTTGCACTAATCTAACTAATATATTTTCTACATCCTCACCAACATAACCAGCTTGGGTTAAAGTTGTAGCATCTACAATAGCAAAAGGTACTTTCATAATACGAGCCAATGTTTGAGCCAAATAAGTTTTACCTGTACCTGTATTACCGATTATTAAAACATTAGCCTTATTTAATTCCGTGTCATCTTTAGACAAATTATTTTCCTTAGCCAAAATCCGTTTATAATGGTTATAAACTGCCACACTTAAGGCTCTTTTAGCCAAATCTTGACCTATAACATATTCGCCCAAATGAGAAAAAATTTCTTTAGGAGTGGGTAAATTATCAATATCTATAGATGATTTAGTTTTTTTATTTTGCGCTTTTGTTTCATCGGCTTCTAATATGCTAACAGCTATATTTACACAGTCGTTACAAATATAAACTCCGGGCCCCTCGATTAACCGCTCCACCAAACTCTGTGAACGACCGCAAAAAGAACAAGCTATTTCAGTTTCAAAATTATTTGTCATCAGATTGACGTTTTCTATAATCTAATATAGAATCAATTAACCCATATTTTTTAGCTGATTTAGCATCTAGGATTTTATCTCTTTCAATATCTTTTCTAATTTGTTCTATAGATATATTAGAGTGTTTTGTTAAAGTCTCTTCTAGCCATAATCTCATACGCAACAATTCATTAGAATGAATTTCTATATCCGTAGCTTTAGCATATTGACCACCACTAATAGCTGGTTGATGAATTAAAACCCTAGCATTAGGCAAAGCTAATCTTTTACCTTTTTCACCAGCAGCTAATAAAACCGCTGCAGCCGAAGCTGCTTGACCTAAGCAAACTGTTTGAATTTGCGGGCGTACATATTGCATAGTATCATATAAAGCTGTCATAGCCGTAAACGAACCGCCTGGTGAGTTTATATAAAGTGTTATATCTCTATCTGGATCCATAGATTCCAAAACTAATAATTGAGCCATAATATCATCAGCGGAGGCATCATCTACTTGAATACCCATAAAAACAATTCTATCCTCAAAAAGTTTAGCGTAAGGATCCATAAACTTTGTACCGTAAGGTGTTTTTTCCTCAAATTGGGGCAAAATATAACGACTTTGTGGATTTAAGCGTTTTGATGTATTTATAAATTGACTGGCTAAACTCATTTTATACTCCTATTTTAAAATCTTTAACATTATCAATCACATGATCAACAAAACCGTAAGCCTTAGCTTCATCGGCCGTAAACCAATTATCTAATTCATTATCTGACAAAATCTGTTTCAAGGTCTTACCTGTCTGATTAGCCGTTAACTCTGATAAAACTTTTCTCATATGTAAAATTAATTCAGCTTCTATACGAACATCTGTGGCAGTTCCTCCTATGCCGCCAGCTGGCTCATGCATCATAATTCTAGAATATTTAGTGGCGTATCTTTTACCTTTTGCCCCCGCTGATAGGAGGAACTGCCCCATAGATGCCGCCAACCCCATAGTTATAGTACAAACATCTGGTTCAATTAATTGCATAGTATCATAAATTGCCATACCTGCAGTGATAGACCCACCTGGTGAGTTTATAAATAGCCAAATATCTTTTTTAGAATCTTCACTAGCTAAAAGCATTAACTGAGCACAAATTAAATTAGCACTTTCCTCGTTTACTTCTGTACCCAACCAAACAATTCTTTTATCAAGCAATTTTTTATAAATACTTTGTTCTAACGACAACTCCTTATCATTTCTAGCCTCAAGTACTTCTTTGGACATTATTTTATCTCCTTTTTTAAAAATGGTTTAATATCAACTGTTTTACCATCCGAGTCCACAACTTTTATAAACCCTAAAGCCGAATTAACTGATTTACTTTGTCCTAATTCACGCAAAACTCCACTTATTTGACCGGTCTGTTCCATAATTTTTATAAATTGTTCCGGTGGCATATTATATCTCATGGCTAAATTAACCACATAATTAGTAAATTCCTCTTTAGAAATTTGCACATCTAATTTTTCACCTAAAGCGTCTAAAATAAATGACAATTTTAAATTCTGCTTCACACTATCATAAAGTTTTTTACGATCAGACTCTGTTAATTTTTGACCTTTTTTTTTCATATCATCTATATGAACTTTAGCAGTATCATCAATAACTTTTTTAGGAACATTAACTTTAATATCCTCAGATAATTTTTTAACAAATTTATCAGCCACTATATTAACTTGGGCTTTCTTTTTATCTTCAGCTATCTGTTTTTTCAAATCTTTTTTCAAATCAACTAAATTGTCATAATCAGAAACCAGATTTGCAAAACTATCATCTAAAATCGGTAATTCTTGCTCTTTAACAGACAAAACTTCTATCGACACATCAGCTTTTTTACCCTTAGCCTCACCTTTATCAAGCACTGACTGGAAAGACTTTTTATCACCAGAAACCATACCTTTTAACTGTTTATCTAAATCAGGTACCATATTATCTGAACCCACTTGATAAGAAATACCCGAAGATGAATCAACCACTTTTTGGTTAACCTCAGCTTTTAAATTTAACGACACATAATCGTTATCTCTAACTTTTCTGTCAACTGCTTTTAAAGTGGCATAATTTTTTTGCATAGTTTCTAACTTTTTCATAATATCATCAGCTGAAACAACTATTTTATCTACTGACACTTCAAACTTTTCTAAATCTGGTAAAACAATTTCAGGCCTAACTTCCACAGTAGCTGTGAAAGTTAAATTATAATCGGTAGATTTGGTGGGGTCTGGATACTGAGTAATATCAATTTTAGGTTCGGTTAAAGGTTTAATGCTATTTTTGTTCACCGCCTCAAAATAGGCTTTTGAAACTATTTTTTCTAAAGCCAAAGATAAAGTATATCCAGCACCATATTGTTTATCTATTATAGGTTTTGGTACATGACCTTTTCTAAACCCCGGAATCTTTGCCTTTTGAGAAACCTCATCATATTTGGCATCCACCTCATTTTTCATATCTACTTTATCCAGGGAAATAGTCAAAGTTTTATTAGTCTCGGAGTTACTTTTAACCGATATTTTCATAAATACAGTCTAGCAGTAAAGCCAAAATATAGCAAGTTGAAAGTCTATAAAACCGCTGAAATTACGCTGTTGGCGTAGAAGCTAAATTAGATTTTTTTAAAAAACTTTTTTGTCTAACTACTAAACAAATAATTGCTAATACACAAATAATACAAGCAATTAAAGAATTAATTCGCCAGCTATAAAATTGATAACTATAATCAATTCTAATTAGTTCAATAAAGGTTCGACCAAAACAATACCAAATAATATATAAATTAAAAATAGTACCCTTAACCAATTGCCATTTAACTAATTGTTGCTGCTTTTTAATTTCACGAACTTTAAAAAAAGTTTTTTTAATTATTAAATATAAAATTACAGCACCTAAACAATTCCAAATAGCCTCATACAAAAAAGTTGGATGATATAAAATGCCGCTATTATCAATTTTTAGACCCCAGGGTAAAGTAGTTGGTAAACCATAAAGCTCTTTATTAAAGTAGTTGCCAAAACGACCTATTGCCTGAGCCACCAATAAACACGGAGCAGCTAAATCTAAAACAGTTACTAATGATATAGATTTTTTAACAGCAAATATATAAGCCGTAATCACCCCAAAAGTCACACCTCCCATAATTCCTAAACCACCTTGCCAGATTTTTAATATATTTATAAGTTTAGCGGGTGAGGAAAAATAATTATCAGGTATTGTTAAACAATGAAAAAGCCTAGCTCCAATTATTGAAAATGGCAAAACCCAACAAATCATCTCCAATAATTCTTCAAAATCTATTAAATTGGGTTTATATTTTTTAACTAAAAAGTTTAAAAAAAACAGCCCTACGATAATGCCAAATAAAATACATAAAGCATAAATATGAATAGTTAAAGACCCTATAAGAAATGAATTATAAGGCGGTGAGGGAATTGAATTATAAATCATCTATATCAAAATAAGTTTTAGTTCGTTTGGGCAAAGGACGAAAACCATCAGCTAAACGACGAGTCACAAAGATAAAACCGGTATGTCCTATTATTGAGTGTACTGGTCTTACAGACAAGCCCTCCACATGCCATGGGCGACGAATTAATTCATAACTTTCAGGTTCCATCCAACAATTAGCTTGTCTTAGTTTCTCAGTCAAACGACATAATTGAGTGACTGTTGTGACATAACAAACTAAACGACCACCTGGCTTTAAAGCCCTATAAGCTAAAGTCAAATTATTCCAGGGGTCTAACATATCATAAATCACAGCATCAAAAGAACCATCATATTTATTACTTAAATTGTCTAATTTATCAATTATAACCTGCCAATTTGACCAATTGCCAACATTTTCTATAGCAATACTGGCAAATTTACTATCTTGTTCCACAGAAACTAAAAGACCAGTTTTCCCTAAAATCTGTAAAATATACTTAGCCAAAGCCCCTGTACCTAATCCACATTCTAAAACTTTATCTTGCGGTTTTATATCAGCTTCTAAACAAATAGCTGCTGCATCTTTAGGATAAATAATAGCCGCACCTCTTTTAAGCGATAAAACGGCATCTGAATAAGTTGGCTCTGAAGCAATATATAATTCACCCTTATCATTTTCCACCACTGAAGAATAATCTTTACCAATTATATTATTATGTTGCATAGTGCCTTTGTGGGAATGAGATATACCGTTTCGCTCTAAAATAATTGTGAAAGGTTGACCTTTTTTATTTTTTAATTGCACGCGATCTCCCACAACAAACTTCAAACAGTCTTGTGACATATTATATATGTTACACTAAAAAATATGGAAAGATATAAGTCAATTTTAAAATATCAATCTTCATGGAAGTTCTCTTTAGCTGGAGCTTTAGCTCGTCTAAGCTTTTCCTCAACTCTTTTAGCATTACTTTATACTATTAAACATATTTATAACTCTTGGGTTTTAGCTAGCATTATATCTGGCTCTATGTTAATTATTTCATCAATTATGACCCCTTTAACAGCTTTTTTAATTGATAAATACAGTCAAAATTTAATTGGGTTTTTATTTACTTATTTAAAAGTCAGCGGAATGATAGCAATTATTATTTTATGCAATTACCAAGCTCCTTTATTTTTTGTAACCTTAGCAGCATCTTTAATATGCTTCTTTTCTGTGCCATATGGATCAATGGTTCGCCGACGCTGGAATCTAATTTTGAAAAACCAATCTAAAGATAAAATTAATACTGCTTTTGCTTTAGAGAATACTTTTGACAATTTAATATATATTATAGGACCTATATTAGTAACTACTATAATATATTGCGTTGCACCGCAATTAGCTTTACTAGTGCCAGCGTTGTCAAATTTTTTAGGAGGGACTTTACTACTTATACAAAAATCCACTCAACCTCCTAAAAATAAAAATTTAACCTTTAACTTATCTGTCAATTTTATAAAAAATAAATGGAATCCAATTTACCAAATAAAAAATAATTCTAAACAAATCAAATTAGTTAGTTGTTTAATTTTACTATTTTCATTTTATGGTAGTTTAGATATTTTAGCTCGCCATATTACTATATTAGAAGGCACAACTTATTTAAACGGCACAATTATATCGACTGTTTCCATCTTTGGTATATTAAGTTCTTTTTTATACCCTTATCTAAAAAAAGGTTGGGGTCTTTACTGTACAATATTTGCCTTGGGAATAATCTTTTTACCACTAAGTTGTCAAAATACCTATCTTTTCTGGTTAGACGGTGCCATTTGTGGTTTTGCCCTTTCACCAATTTATATTCTAGCAGATTTAATAATAAATAAATTGCCCAAACAACAAAATAAAACCCTTAATTTTTCTTTAATTGGAGTTGCTAACAGTTTAGGTAATGCCTTAGGTATTTATATTATTGGCTTTACAATTGACACTAATATTACTATAGCTGCTAGTTCTATTTCACTTATATGCCTAATAGGCATTATTTATACTCGGCAACAAAAATTTTAAATGTTAGATTAATTTAAATTATTTGACATTTAACTTTTATATGTTAGCCTATAATATAGAATAGGTTTGTTGGTGAAAGTAACTCATCAATGATGTTTTATTATTAATGGTACAATACATTAATATATCACATAGCAAGAATTAAATATCGGGATTTAGCTTATGTATATTTTATACTAAGCTATGTCGTATAGGTTACAAATTTTTATAATACAAAAAACTAAAAATGAATATTTTACAAAACGATTCTGGTATTGAAATACTAAAAAATAGTTATATAATTTTTAAAATAAATTATTCACAATTAGTACTAAAAAATAGCTAAATCAATTCAATAATTACATGCAAATAACCAACAACTTCAAAAGAAAGTAGAGCAAATATGGAAAAAACAAAAATTAAATCCGATAAAAAAACTTCTTTTAACAAATCGATTATTATCGGAATACGACGCCGTAACAATAAAAGCAATCAAACAAACAGCCAAAGTAAAACCGTATAAAAATAAAACTTAATAATGATTAAATAGCAAAATAAGGTAAATTTGTTATAATTTAGGTATGGATTTTATTGTTGGTTTTGATTGCGGTGCCACATCTACTAAATTACAAGTTTATTCAACAAATGGCCAAAAAATATTAAATTTATCTGATGGACCAGCAAATTTTACCTTAAATTTTAACAATTCTGCCAATAATGTTTTAACGCTACTGGCAGAATTATTAACCAAATTAGGTAAAACGGGCAAATGCCAATTATGCGTAATAGGAGCGGCTGGAATTGAAGCTGGTGACAATAAAGCCAAACTCGCCAAACTTATAGTTAAACAATTTCCCCAGTTACTTAATAAAGTAATAATTATTAACGACGCTCAATTAGCTCATTTAGCAAAACTAGAAGGACAAATTGGTATATTAGCAGTTTCTGGTACTGGCTCTATAATTTTAAGCAATTTTAACAACATCTGGAAAATTACTGGTGGTCGAGGTTATCTTTTAGGAGATCAAGGTTCTGCTCACTGGCTAGGACTACAAGCATTAAAAAACATTATGAATGAAATTGATAATAATAAACCTCCTAGTTCACAATCAAAAAATATATATAAAAAAATTGGCGTAAAAGAAAATAATCGTGGCGACATTCTTAGTTGGACATATAAAGCTCCTAGATCTGATATTGCAGCTTTAGCCATTTTAGTTGATGATAATACCTTACTAAATAAAGCTGGTGAAGAACTAGTTAAACAAATTATTGAAGCATCTAGTTTTACTAATGAAATGCACATTAAAGTAGCTTTTAATGGTTCAGTTATTGAAAAAAATCAAATCGTCCAAAAAGCAATAATTACCAAACTTGAAAAATCTAATAAAAATTTTTCAATTATCAAATCTAATAATCCAGCTAATATGGGTAGCTTATTTTTGTATAAACAATTACAAAAAACTAAAACTAGTTAGCTTAAATAATAGTTGGATAAATTAATTTATTTTCCACAATTATAGATTTCATAACTAATTTTTCATCTTGCCAATTTTCAGCAATTTTTTTAGCTGTTTTATAATTATCCACTTCAGCAATAGCTGTTGGCCCTGAACCAGTTATATAAGATCTTACAGCTCCTAAATTATCACTAGTTTTTAAAACTTGTTTTAAAATCGGCTGCATATAAAGTGCAGCAGGTTGTAAATCGTTACCTAATTCTACCTTTACACCACCAATTTTATCGTATAGTTGATATATTTTAACCGTTGATAATCCAAAACTTTGTATACCTACCACAAAATGTGAACAATTAGGCAATTTAATTAATTCCCTTTGTAAAATATCACCAAAATTGCTACCGTGCCAATTTCCTCCTTTGGCTGTAAACTTAACATCAGCTCCAATTTCATTATATTTATTTTCGTCTAAAGTCATATTATCTAACTTTTCAATAGCTAATAAAACACCAGCCGCATCAGCACTACCACCAGCTAAACCAGCTGAAATAGGAATATGCTTTATAAGTTCAATATAATACCCAAAATTAATACCCAAAATATCTAAAGCTTTAAAAACTAAATTAGATTTATCATTAGATAAACTATTCATGCTTTGATTAGTATCGCCCTTAATAAACTTAAAAGCCTTAGCAATTTGTGGAGAGATATTTATATTTAATTTATTTTTTCCATCGTATTTATTAACTATCAAAATATCATAAATTGGAATAGATTGAAAATTAGTTTCTATAAGATGTTTGCCATTCTTAGAACCAACAATTTTCAAATAACGATTTATTTTAGCTGGCATAAGTATAGTTATTTTATTCATTTAAATGCCCCATATAATTGGCTCTTATACTAAACTCTATACATATTATTCTATTTCACAAATAGTCTTAAAAGAAAAATCCCTCTAGGTTGGAGGTGGGTTTACCTAGAGGGAAACTTACTCATTTACGCCTTTGGTGACGAGTCTTTCGTAAAAGCTTCTTATGCTTTTTTTTACTCATCCGTTTCCGGCGTTTTTTAATTACAGAACCCATATATTATTTTATAATTTTTGTAACGCGTCCTGAGCCAACAGTTCGACCACCTTCACGAATAGCAAAACCTAAGCCTTCTTCCATAGCAATTGCCTGAATTAATTCAACTTTCATTTCAGTATTATCACCAGGCATAACCATTTCGGCACCTTCTGGCAGAGTAATAACTCCTGTTACATCAGTCGTTCTAAAATAAAATTGTGGTCTATAGTTTGAAAAGAATGGATTATGACGACCGCCCTCCTCTTTTTTCAGAATATAAACTTGAGCTTCAAATTGCGTATGAGGGGTTACCGAACCAGGAACAGCAATAACTTGACCTCTTTCAACATCTTCACGACCAGTACCCCTAAGTAATAAACCTGTGTTATCACCAGCTTGAGCTTCTGTCATATTTTTATGAAAT
>JAITSD010000096.1 GCA_031288055.1 Candidatus Opitulatrix roisinitermitis
TTAGCATCCAGATTTTGCCGTTGATTCATTCTCATATCTAACTGCCCGTCCAACATATAAGAAAAACCTCTGCTCCTATTATCAATTTGCATAGATGAAACACCTAAGTCTAATAAAACAAAATTAGCCGATTTAATATATTGACTGATATTTACAAAATCGTCATGAATAAATTTCCAACGCCCTAAAAACTCTTTTAATTTTTGATTAACTATTAGTTTTACATCTATATCTTTATCAAACCCATAAACTTTCAAATTGGAAAACTTACTTAACATAGCTTTTGTATGACCACCTAAACCTAATGTGCCGTCAATCATCACTGGATTTGTCACATTCAAAAAAGCCACTCTAGCAATATTTATAATCTCATTTGACAAAACTGGAATATGCTGATATTGACAAAGTGATTTGTTAGACATTAGCCTAAAACCTCTTCAGAAATATTAGCAAAAACTTCCTCAGTAGTTTTTCTATAATCTTCCAGATTTTGTGGATTCCATATTTCTAAACGAGTTATAGCTCCCTTAACTACAACCCAATCACCTAAATTAGCAAAATCTTTTAAACGAGGCGGAATATTAATTCGTCCTTGTTTGTCGGGTATTTGATCCTCGGCGCCATCAGTAAAACTTCTAATAAAATCGCGAGCCTGTTTAGATTCTAGGGGCGTTGATTTAATTTTTTCATAAATAGTTTGAAACTCTAATATAGGCCAAATGTATAAACATCTTTCTTGCCCTGGTGTTATAACTATACCGCTTTTTAATTGCTCCCTAAACTTAGCAGGTAAAATTAAACGCAAATTGCTATCTATACGGGGATTGTAGTTACCCAATAAAAGATTCGGCAAATTTGCTAATTGGTTCATTACAAAAGTTTACACCAATTTACACCAAATTATAACTTTTTTCACCATTTTACACCAAAAAATATTAATTAAGTTAAAATATAAAAATAAATTAAAATGTTAAAAAAAGATATTTAGTTGCGTTTATCTGAACTAGCTATAAAACTAATCAACAATAAACTCAAACAAAATAAACTTATCAAAATAGATTTATGAGTTGTAAATATTATAAAAGAAGCAATTAAGGGGGCTGTGCCACCTCCTAAAGCTGACGATAATTCTCGAGGAATAGTTACTCCTGTATAACGATATTTTGTGGGAAAAAGTTGCCAAAAGAAAACACCTTGTGGAGAATTTAACGCTGCGACTAAAGCATAGCCTAAAGCCACAGTTATATAAATCAAATAAATATTTTGACTATTTAAAGCCGCAAAAGCTCCTAATAAATAAACCGCTGTTAAAATCTGTAATAATCTTTGAGCATATGCCGCACCCAACTTATCAGTCAAAATACCGCCTAAATAAGCTGAAGGAATTGATAAACCAGCCGCAAAAAGTAAAATTTGTGGCACATCTTGTGTCTTTAGTCCGATAAACGTTAAATAAGTTGTAAAAAAGGTATGCACTATATAACTAGCACTATTAGCCCCTATATTAACTGCGAAAACACGAATCATAGATTTAAATTTGTTTTGAAACGTTTCTTTTATAGGTTTATGACTAATTGCCGATTTTTGTTTTAATTTAGAAAAACTAGAACTTTCTGGCAACTTTAAACGAATTATAAAAGCCATAATGGTTACCACTATAGATGATAGAAAAACCCAACGCCAAGCAAAATCAACTAAATTAGCTCCCGCCAAAAATTTAACTATTGTCCAAGTTAAAGCCCCTAAAAAAGTTCCTGTAGTTGTACCAACAAAAACAAAAGAAGTCCAACGGCCGCGACTTTTATTTGGCGCCATTTCAGCTAAATAAACTAGCCCACCAGCTTGTTCAGCTCCTGATCCTAAACCTTGAACTATTCGCAAAAACACTAAAAGTATTGGTGCTGCTAAACCGATGGCGTTGTAATTAGGCAAAAGACCTATAGAAAAAGTCGCTAAGCCCATTAGAAAAAGTGTTGATACTAAAACAGTTTTTCTGCCTAAAGTATCGCCAATATGAGAAAAATTAAAACCACCTAAAGGTCTAGCCAAAAAACCCACAGCGTAAGTGGCTAAAGATGATAAAATACCCAATTCATATGATATATTAGGAAAAAAAGTTTTAGAAAAAACCAAAGCCGCACCTGTGGCATAAATAGCAAAATCAAAGTTTTCTAAGGCTGTACCCGCCCAAATAGCTAATAGAGGTAATTTTGCAACTTTCATATTATAATAATAGTATATGTTAGATAATAGTAATAATATTGAACTATTAGCTCCAGCTGGTGAAATGGATGCCTTAAAATCAGCCGTTACTTTTGGAGCTAATGCCGTGTATTTAGCAGGTAATTCTTATGGTATGCGAACAGCAGCTAAAAACTTTTCTGCACAACAATTAGAACAAGCTATAAATTACGCCCATAAAAATAAAGTCAAAGTTTATATAACTATAAACATTGTGCCATCTAATGAAGAAATCACTCAAATCAAAGACTACCTAGGCTTATTAAGTGAGTTAAAAGCCGATGCTGTAATAGTGGCTGATATAGGACTTTTGCAACTAGCAAAAAAATATGCCCCTAATCTAGATATACATATTTCCACCCAAGCTGGTGTAACAAATTATTACACAGCTAAACAACTTTGGCAATTAGGAGCTAAACGAGTGGTTTTAGCTAGAGAATTATCTTTAGAGGACATTGCTAATATACGCCAACAAGTGCCAAAACCCTTGGAAATTGAATGTTTTATACACGGAGCTATGTGTATGAGTTTCTCTGGCAGATGTCTTTTGTCACAATATTTAACTGGTCGCGACGCTAATCATGGTGATTGCCCACAAACTTGCCGTTGGGAATATAAAATAACTGAAATTACTAGAGATAATATACCTATGGACATTATAGAAAATCAAACAGGCACCACAATTATGAGTGCTCAAGATATGTCTACAATTAAACATATTGGTGACATTATTAATGCTGGAGTTAATAGTTTAAAAATAGAAGGTCGAGCTAAAAGTGCCTATTATACTGGAGTTATCACTAACGCTTATAAAACAGCTTTAAATTCTGTGCTAAATAATAAATCAACTCCTAAATGGGCTATAGATGAAGTTAATAGTGTTTCACATAGACCTTATTCCACAGGTTTTTATTACGCTGGTAAAATGAGCCAAGGCAGGCGGCAACCACCCAGTCAGACCTATAATAAGGCTTATATTAGAAATTACCAACTCATAGCTAACACTTTAGAAAATATTAAAAACCAAACCAATGTTTTAGTACAAACCCGAAACTACTTTAAAACTGGTGAATTAATTGAAATTGTTAAACCAAATACTGCACCTAAAAAAGTTAAAATTTACCAAATAATTGACAAAGCGGGCAATTTAATTAGCTATTCTAATAAACCAATGGCTGAGCTATATCTCCAGTTTGACAAAAAACTTTCAGCCCCAGCTGGTTCGTTTATTCGTCAAAAAATCAAATAAACTATTTTGAAACCGCAATAAATTGTTTTTAAACTAATTAATAAATTGCTTAAAAATAGATTAAAATAAAGTTCCTTGCAGAGAATCATCTGCTTTTGTTAAATTAGAATTGTCAATTTTATTGCTGACGGAAAAATTATCTAAATTATCAAAAACTGTTATATCTAATGAGTTATCAATAGATTTGGCAAACTGACAAAAAGAATCTCTCAAACCGCGTCCAAAACCTAATTCATCATAAATAGACAAAGCTTTAGATACATCTGGTGATTGAACTTGTAAAGCTTTTAAAGAAATGCCTAAATCAATATTATCAACTAAACGATTAATTTGCCTGTTGAGTTTTACCCTATCTATAGCCTTAGACACAGCTACACCAGTTTTATTAGTCATAGACGGAGCAATTTGCAAAATATTATCTAAACTACCATATTGATTAATTAGTTTGGCTGCTCCCACAGGTCCCACACCTGCTACGCCTAAAATATTATCAGAAACTTCGCCAACTATAGCTGCCAAATCAGGATATTGCCTTGGTGTGACTTTATATTTTTGTTCTATAGCTTCAGGCGTCATATATTTCAAATCACTAGAGTTTTTTTGAGGCTGCAAAACCGTTACTAAACTGTCAACTAGTTGAAAAGTATCTCTATCGCCTGACACAATAAAAGCTGTCATACTAGCCTTTTTAGCCATAGTACTTAAAGTCGCAATAATATCATCTGCTTCATAATTATCTAAACCTATTACAGGAATCGCTAAAGCTTCTAATAATTTATAAATATAAGGGAATTGACTTCGCAAATCATCCGGAGTTGGTCTGCGATCAGCTTTATATCTAGGATATTGTTCATGTCGAAAAGTCTTTTTTGTTTTATCATAAGCCACACCTAAATGAGTCGGTTTTATTTGATTAAAAATATTAAAAAAAGTTTTGGCAAAACCAAAAACGGCATTGGTCGGTTGACCCGAAGGGGAAACAAAATTTGCACCAACTAATCCATAAAAAGACCTATATGCTAGATAGTGAGTATCAATAATTAGCAATTTTTCAGTCACACTATTTATGATAGCATTAAAACAAGCCTTCGTAGCTCAGTTGGTTAGAGCACCTGACTCTTAATCAGGGTGTCCAGGGTTCGAGTCCCTGCGAGGGTACTTATTCATTTAACTAAAATGCTATTTTTAACCAAAATAGACTGACTCAACCCAAATTCGCTTGTAAAATCCACCTGTAAAAAATATACAGGTGGACTAAATACATATTAAATAACTAGCATTTAACTTATTAACAAATAGCTTATTTTTATATAATAAGTATTATTACCTCAATTATTGACTGGGGTAAGTTGATCTAGTATATGTATCTTTACAAATCCAAGCACCTGAGGCATATTCTGAGCCGCAAACTTTAACCATCATATTATATTCTTTTGACTTATCAAGACCTGTCCAACTCAAAAAATCATAAGCAAATGGTGCTGTTCTTTGCACTTGACCACCCCATTGCCAATCACTCTCACCTGAGACTCGTTTAATCATAGGACGAACTCTAACACTAGACAAGTCCATAGTTAATGGATTTAAGCCAGTGAAACCTTCGGCGTGATATTTAACCGTGCCCGTTTTACCGTTAACTTTTTCACCTCGCACCCAAAAACTTTTTAAGCCGAAGTCACCACGCGTTAAACCGGGAGCTTTCCAACCTGGATATAATTGAAATTGAATTGGCTGAACTTGAATACCAGCATAAACCATAACTCCTGGCCCCCAACCCTCACCAGCAATAGCCTGGAAAAATGTAGAAAATATTTTTGACGCCACTGGAGCTGCTGCTGCATCACCTATACGAATAGATAAAGTTTTGCCGGATTGTAAATAATTAAAACCATCAGTTCCTAAATAATCAGAGACTTGTCTAGCTGAATGAACGACCATAGCTTTAGCCGTGCCGCTCATTTTAGGAATACTCTTATAAGCATTATAAAAAGCCTTGGTATAGTCATTAGGCGACCACTGTAAAAAGAAAGCCTCATTAGACAAATCGCCATCTATTTGTTTTAAAAGTTCTTCAGTTCTAACAAAACACGGCACATCTCTAGTTTGCGAAGCAATTCCACCGAAAAAACCTACAGAAGTTGATACTTTATCACAAATGCCTTTTACGCCAAATTTTTCCGCAAAATATCTTATTATAAAATTTGAAAAATCTGCCGAAGTATAATTATGACCATTATATGTGGCATATTTTGGACCACTTTTTCTAAATAAATCATATAAACCAGCAAAATCACCAGATACATACACCATTTCTCCATAGTTAAAGGCCGGAATAGTGCCTGTTTTATGCCAAACCTCTTGTTCAGTACAAGTACTCCAAGGCCACCAACCACAAGTCATCTCCCTTTTATAGTAACCAACTTCCACCTGAGGATTTCGATTATTAATAACTCTTTGTACACTATTTTTAACTAATTGCAAAAGACCCTGATAATAAGTAATAGAATTAGTGGCTTCTTTATAATAGTTATTATAATAATTAAAAACATTATCAGAAGTTATATTTGGCACATCTTTATCAATAGTTTTAACTAGCTGTTTAGCACTTGGCATAACTGATAAATCAATTTTAGCTTCATCTACTTTAGGCAACTCATCAGTATTTCTGTATTCTAACCAATTAACTGTTTGAGTATTAAAATAGCGAATACATTTTTTATTACTATCACCATTATCTTTACATTCATTATAATTTAATGACACATCATATGTAGCATTAAGGCCATTAGATACAGAAAAAGACCTAGATATTACATCTTGACCAGTATAGATCTGAGCAATTGTCTGATTAGTTTGCCAATTTAATTTAGAATCTAAAGTATTAACTTTTTGAATAGCATTATTAACATATTTATTATTTTGATAATTTTTATTAGGGAATTTCCACCATCTATCACTACTCCAAACTGGTGCAGTAGTTTGTCGCTGATTAGACTTTTCTGACGGCCAAAGATTAGCCTCAGCTGAATTAGCTTGATTTTCCGCACTTACCCAACCCAAAGATTTATATTGTGAATTCAAACCAGTATATAATCCTGAATCCAATTTTTGTGGAATATCAACATTGTTATAATACATGCCAGCTTCCACTGGGGTAGCTTGCACTGGACCAACTGTGGAGGCACTTAAAAGGCAATTAGTGTTATTATTGCCAGCTAAATAGTTATCACATTGGTTTTTAAAACCAGTTGTAGCGGTATCTAAAGACATAAATTGAAAACCTGCTTTAGACAACGGGTTATTTATATCAGTGGAAGCACTATAATTTTTAATATTTTTTAAATCTTCAGCTGTTACTACAGTTTTATTATAAAGTTCAGCTCCTTTTTGACCACTATCAGCCGCTTTAGTGTTAGAAAATAAATGTTTAGAAAAAGTATTTTTCAAAGTTTTATCTGGCATATAATAAACCGAAGGATTATAAGAATTATTCTCCTTCCATAGACTAGCATCGCCACCCTTTAGAGCTTGACATTTTTCATATTTAGCTGGAGTTTGATTTCCATTGCACGCCGCATCCATTTCCTCCATACTAACAGCCCAACCTGAATTCGGTTTAATTAATTGATTATTTTTATCATATATATTACCCATTAAATCAGCACCTGAAACTGCTATAGAGTTATCAATGCCCGGATAAACTAAAGAGTTGAAAACAAAAGGCACAAAATATTTATGTAATTTATAACTATAAACTGAAGGTTTATTAACATCATAGAACTGAGCCATCTCTTTATAAACTTTGCGTAAAGCGTCATCTCTATTCTCAGCTAATTTTGCCACCCTGTTTTCCAAAGTCTGCACATTTCTATTTGAGCTATCAGCCAAAAGACGAGCATCAGCCGCATAAAACTCCAATTGCTTTTTAGTGTCTTTAATTTTAGCAATATCGTCACTACGCAATTGACCAACACTTATCATATTATCAAGATTAGCCACTTCGGTTTCATAAGCTAAAGCTAAATCTTCATTGCGATTAGCATCAAATAACATAGCATTTAAAACTAAAGATGTCCAAGGCATAATCATACCATAAACACTATTTATGAAATTAACTCTTTCTGTGAAAGTTTCCGAATTAAAATCATGAGTTAACTCTTGAATTTTATCATTAATTTCAAAAATATTACCTTGACTAGCAGTGACTCCAGAATCGCCTAAGGCTAAATCAATTATATTGTCCAAATAAACTTTAAATCCTGTAACACTATTATTATTAGTCCCCACATCATAAGATTTATAAATCTCTTGAAAAGCTAATCTAACACTTTCAGGATTAAATTGATTTAACTCGCCTTTAGTTTGGGCAGCCATATAATCAGCCACAGTTTTGCCACGTTGTAAAGCACCAAAATTATTCTTAGCATTTATTATTTGTTCATTTAATTTTGCAGTATCGTTCATCAAAGCTGCAGCACCATTTTCTTTGCTTAATTTCTCAACTGATTGAGATAACTGAGTGGACAAATCGCTAATAGCTGATTGTACATTATCTAACTGAGTTGGATCTTTAACATCACCAGTTTTTTCCATACGATAAACAAAAGGTACATCAAACATTAAATCAATAAAATAATTAGCCACAGCCCCTATAACGCTTTGCAATAAGCTATTAACTGGCAAAAGGCTTATAATTGTGCCAGCCGCTTTATTAAATATCCAATTAGCTGTGGCATTTGGTTGTTGGATCACAGTGCCGTCTTCAGCTTTTTGGCCATTTAAAGCCTCACCGGCTTTAGTGGACAAAAAAGACACAACTTTTTTCAAACCTTCTTGCAAAAATTCACCAATTTTAGGCCCAGCAGCTGGAATAATGGTGTTTTTAATAAAATTATCAGCATAATTTTTAGCTCTAGTATTAAGTGATTGATCTGCATCAGATAAAGATTTAGCCTCATCATAGATAAAAATTATATCTTTAGCTTGAGGGTCATAACTTTTAATAATTGACGGCATATAATTATCAGTCACTGTGACTTTAAGATCTTGAGATACAGCTTTATCAGTGGCAGAATCGACAATTTTAGCTTTATCAATATATATATCGCCTGTCTGACCCCTTTGGGCTTTATCTTTAGTTAAAACAATTGAAACAGCTTTTTTCCAACCGTTAACATTTGAGGTAGAAACATTTTTAACCTGACTATCTGCCCACACACCACCAAATGATATATCGCCAGAATAAATATTACCAGAAAAATAACCGTCTTCCAATTCTAATTTAATGGTATAAGTCGGATTGGAAGTTGTATAATCATAAGAAGCTGAATCAAAAACTAATTTTGCCTTGCTGCTTGGTTCCGAACTAGCACTTGGTGCAGGGCTGGCACTTGATGAAGCACTAGGTGCAGGTGATGGAGTAGCTACTGGAGCAGGAGCTGGAATAGCTGCTGGATCCACCACAAAACTAGCTATAAATTGATTCAAAAAAACTACATTAATATCTTGTCCAAAATTATACTCACTGTCATTATAATTTGTGCTATCACCACCACTAACCTCTTTTACTTGCGAGGTTTTGGTAAAAGTCCAAGAATAGAGCGTTCCATTAATATCTTTAAAAACTTTAGCTTTATGCACACGGCAACTATTAGTATGCCCACCGCCAGCTGTGCTACATTGTGATGACCATAATTTATAAACCGTGTCACCCTCCGTTTGACTAGCCAATACAGTATCATTGCTACCAATATCAGTATTTATATTGGATGTATCGCTTTTTTGCGTCACTAAACCAGAAGCCGTTATTTCATTACTAGCATTTTTAGCAACAAAAAACGGATAACCTGTGCTACCACTAAAAACCGTAGCCATATCTTTATCCTCAACCCAACCGTTATGAGATAAAGTAAAAGTTATATCTTTCAAAGTAAAGGTATTATTAGTTGCTTTCTCCTCAGTTATGGTACCAGCCTGAGCCTCCTCCACATAAGGCGTGGGCACGGCCACCAAAGAGACAGTTAAAACTAAAGCTAGACTGCACAATGCAGCAACTAAAAGATTAACAGATTTGCGACCATTTTTTAATAGATATTGTTTCATAATTTCACCTTTCAACCTACTATTAATAGAATACTACTACATTAAATATAGCACCTTTTAGTATAATATAAACGGAACCGGTAATTAAAAAACAAATTTGTTATAAAGATGTAAAAAAAATATCTATTAAATGTTAAAATCAACAAAACTCTAATCTATTCCGCTTAAATGAGCTATTACTTAAACTTACTAATAAATCATCTATTTATTTTAGTGCGATATTATTACAACACAAACATCATAAAATATCACTTTTTATAAAATTATTTACGGTCAATAACATTTACCGTGGTACTATTTACCGCGTTATTGATTTACCCCATTATTTGCTAGGATAAGTAGATCTAGTATATGTGTCTTTACAAATCCAAGCATCTGAGGTATATTCTAAGCCACAAACTTTAACCATCATATTATACTCTATAGTTTCATTCAAGCCTGTCCAAACTAAAAAATCATAAGCAAATGGTGCCGTTCTTTGAGTCTGTCCACCCCAACTCCAATTAGCATCTCCAGATGCTTTAATCATAGGACGAACTTTTATACTAGATAAATCTATTGTTAGAGGACTAAAACCAGTATAACCCTCAGCATGATATTTAACCGTACCTGGTTTACCATCAATTCTTTCACCTCGCACCCAAAAACCTTTTAAACCGAAGTCACTGCGAGTTAAACCGAGAGCTTTCCAACCTGGATATAGTTGAAATTGTATTGGTTGAACACCGATACCAGCATAAGTCATAATATTTGGTCCCCAACCCTCACCAATCATGGCTTGAAAAAAAGTAGCAAATATTTTATTAACTACACTAGAGGCTGCCGCATCACCAATATAGGTAGATAAAGTTTTGCCAGATTGTAAATAATTAAAGCCATCAGTTCCTAAATAATCAGACACTTGTTTAGCTCCATAAACTATCATAGATCTAGCATTTCCGCTCATTTTAGGAATATTTTTATAAGCGTCATAAAAGGCCTTGGTATAATCATTAGGTGACCATTGTAAAAAGAAAGCCTCATTAGATAAATCGCCATCTATTTGTTTAATGACTTGATCTGGAGTAATATAACCGCCACTTGGCAAATTAAATTTTGCTTTTAGATATTCGCTTATAAAGTCTCTAATTTGAGATTTTTTATAAGTATGACCGTTATATTTTACTGGATTAATATAAATTTGCCCATCAATAGTGTATTTACCGTCATCAGAAAATGCACCAAAAGCATATAAACCGTTTGACATATAGTCTATAGTGGTTCCCCATGTAAAAGCTGGAGTTGTGCCTGTTTTAACCCATTGTTTAGAATCCTCGCAAGATATAAAAAGAAAATAATCTGTGCAGGTGTGAACATTTCGCCAATAGCCTAATTCTGCCTGTTCATAAGAGTTTGGGTGATTTTTAGCATTGAGCGTTCTTTCTTTAACTAATTGCAGAAGACCCTGATAATAGGTAATAGAATTGGTGGCCGTTCCATAATACGTATTATAATAATCGAAAATATTTCCATTAGTTATCTTTGACACATCTTTATCAATAGTTTTATCTAGCTGTTTAGAACTTGGTACAATTGATAAATCAATTTTAGCTTCATCAACACTAGGTACTTCATCAGTATTTCTATATTCTAGCCAATTAACTGTTTGGTTATTAAAATAGCGAATACATTTTTTGTTATTATCGTTATTATCCTTACACTGATTATAAGTTGTTAAGTTATCATTATTGAACACATCTTGACCAGTATAAATTTGGGCAATCGTCTGGTTTGTTTGCCAATTTAATTTAGAATCCAAAGTATTAACTTTTTGAATAGCATTATTAATATATTTATCACTTTTTGTAACAAATTTATGCCATATATTTAATTTATCCACAAATCGCGGAGCACTGGTTTGCCTATGATCTGACTTTTCTGACGGCCAAAGATTAGTTTCAGCTAAATTAGCTTGATTTTCTGAAGTTACCCAACCCAAAGATTTATATTGAGAATCTACGCCAGTATACAATCCGGCATCTAATTTTTGTGGCGTATCAACATTACTATAATACATACTAGCTTCCACTGGAGCAGCTTGAACTGGACCAATTGTGGAGGCATTCAAAAAGCAATTAGTATCATTATTGCCACCTAAATAATTATCACATTGATTTTTAAAACCATTAGTAGCAGTATCTAAAGACATAAATTGAAAACTTGCGTCATGCAACGGTTTATCTATATTACTAGCCGCAGCATAATGTTTAATAGTTTTTAAATCCTCAGCTGATACCACAGTTTTATTATAAAACTTATCACCCCTAAGTCCTTTATTAGCTTCCAAAGTATTAGAAAATATATGTTTAGAAAAAGTATTTTTCAAAGTTTTATCTGGCATATAGTAAACTGATGGATTATAGGGATTATTTTCTTTCCAAAGTCCAGCATCACCACTTTCCACACTACGACATTTTTCTCTATCATTTGGATCATAACTAAAGCACCAACTCTCTATTTGCTTCATATCTAAATGCCAACCGGAATTTGGTTTAATTAATGAATTATTTTTATCATTTGTATTACCCATCATATCAGCAGCTGAAACTGCTATTGAATTATCAATACCTGGATAAGCTAATGAATTAAAAACAAATGGCACAAAATATCTTTTCAATCTATAATTATAAACCGACGGTTTATTAACATCATAAAATTGAGTCATCTCTTTATAAACTTTTCGTAAAGATTCACCCCTGGCTAAAGTTATTTTAGCTGTTCTATTTTCCAAAGTTTGCACATTTCTATTGGATGTGTCAGCTAAAAGGCGAGCATCAGCCGCATAAAATTCAAATTGTTTTTTGGTATCTTTAATTTTAAACATGTCATCGTCACGCAAACTCCCAGAACTTATTAAATTATCAAGATTAGATACTTCCAACTCATAAGCTAAAGCCAAATCTTCATTGCGAATTGCATCAAATAACATAGAATTTAAAACCAATGAAGTCCAAGGCATAACCATAGCATAAACGCTATTTATGAAATTAATTCTCTCTTTAAAAGTCTCAGAATTAAAATCATGCATTAGCTCTTGAATTTTATCATTTATCTCAAAAATATTACCTTTATTAGAAGTAATTCCCGAATCTCCCAATATCAAATCAGTTATATTATCTAAATAAGTTTTAAATTGTGTAACGCTATTTTCGTTAGTACCAACATCATAAGATTTGTAAACCTCTTGAAAAGCTAATTTAACAGCCGCAGAATTAGTATTATCTAAAGCCACACCAGATTCGGAAACCTTAGTTTGAGCAACCATATAATTTGCTAT
>JAITSD010000064.1 GCA_031288055.1 Candidatus Opitulatrix roisinitermitis
TCAGTATTTAGCGTACTATTAGCAAATGCACTTGACATATTTGTGGCTTGAGAACCAAATTGGGCTGGCAAAATAAAATTGCTTGGTAGCGAAACACTGGCAAAAATATTTGACATATTCGTGGCTTGAGAACCAAACCCCGCAGGCAAGGAGAAATCAGCTGATAGAGTAGATTGTTGAAATAGATTTGACATATTAGCAACAGAACCGCCAAAACCATCTGACCAAATTGGTGTAGATTTTAATATTGTTGATTTAAAGAAATTAGACATATTTGTGGCTGAAAACCCATAAAATGATGATAAATCAATAGTAACACCAGTAGATTTTGTTAAATTAGACAATAAGTTACTACTGTCTTCATTAGCTAACACACCGCCTTTAGATCCTATAACAATTTCAGTGTTATTTTCCACACAAGCTAAAACGCCGTTTTTGCCATCAACAGATACATCTACCGGATTAGTGCAACTAGGTAAAGTATTTTGGAATGATATTTTAGTAATCGCGTCTCTAGTTGGACTAGCTAAACCTAAAAAAGTCGCCGGATTAGCAGATTCAGCTTTCAAAACCGAACTATAATTTTTTATTTGAATATTATTAACAGTGGCACCCGTTTGGTCTATTAAAAAAGCCTGATCAATATTATCTTGCACTAAAACAGAATGGGTATTCCAAGATACACCAGTAAACATATTAGTTTTAGTAGCGGCAGCATGATTATTAAAATCAGTAAATGACCAATCAATGTCACCGCCTAAAACGGCGTTTTGCCACATATTTGTCATATTTATGGCACGATTGGCAAATCTAGGAGGCAAAATTAAATTATCTGGCAAAGTTGCTCCTGCAAACATTGACTGCATATTGCTAGTAGTACTGCCAAAATTAGTTGGGCAGTTTATCAAAATTTTTAATTTACTATTTTGAAAGAGACTTGACATATTGTCAATAATGTCGTTTTTTAAATTAGATAAATCTATATCAACCCCAGTCGATTTTGATAAATTAGCCAATAAATAAGAACTGTTATCATTAGCTAACACACCGCCATTAGCTCCTATGACGATTTCAGTATTATTTTCTACACAAGCCAAAACCCCGCCGCCGCCATCAACGGAAACATCTGTAGGGTTAGAACATACCGGCAATTGATTTTGAAAAGATACTTTAGTTATAGCATCTCTAGTTGGATTAGACAACCCTAAAAAAGTGCTAGGGTTTGAACCCTCCACTTTTAAATAAGAAGTTCCACCTTTAATCATAATATTATCAGGCAAAGCTTTAGTGTTATCCAAAAAAAAGTTTACTGAAGGCTCATTTAAAGCGTAAATAACATGATTATTCCAAACCGTGCCATCAAACATATTTTGCTTTTTAACACCAGTTCTATCAGTAAAATCAGTCTGTTTCCATTCAATATTGCTTTGTAAAACAGCTTTGTCAAACATATTTGACATATCTTGGACTGCTATACCAAAATCACTAGGTAAAGCCAAATTAACTGGCAACGAAGCACTCGCAAACATATTTGACATATTTTTAGAAGTATTAGCAAAATCTGGCGACCAATTTGACACTTGAGCTAATTTAGTATTAGCAAACATAGCAGCTGTATTAATTAAACCAGTTGTATTAAAATTTGTAAAATCAATTTGAACACCAGCTAAATTAGTTGAATTAGCCACTAATAAATTAGCAAATAAATTACTGCTATTAGAATTAGCTGGCACCTGACCAACTGACCCTACAACTAGTTCAGTTAAATTATTTACACAAACTAAAACCCCGCCGCTGCCATCTGCCGAAACATCAGTAGGATTAGAACACTTGGGTAAAGTATCTTGGAATGATATTTTAGTAATTTGATCTCTAGTTGGATTAGATACACCTAAAAATGTACTAGGGTTTGAACCCTCCGCTTTTAAATAAGCTGATAAATTTAAAGTAGCAGCAGCTTTTTGTAAAAATAATACCATTTGTTGACGAGTTGTATTATATTTCGGCCGAAAAACTATGTCACCGGCTTTAGTACAAGCTGGATCAGGACTGCCAAAAGCTGTGCAGGTAAAGCCTTTTGTAATATTATTTTTAACTAGCCAAGCTATAGGAGTATCTTGTCCGCTAGCTATTATTTGTTCTTTATCTTTAAAGGTACTCAAATAAGAATTAACTTCATCTGGCGTCATAGTTGGTGATGAAGCAAACTTATATAAAAATGTCGCCATTTGCACACGAGTAATTTTGCCCTCTGGATAATAAACTAAATCACCTTTTTTAGCACAAGTAATAACTGGTTTACCTTTAGCTGTACACGAATAACCAGCAGTGATGCCTTGGGTTGACAGCCAATTAATATCGGCTTTATGAACTGATTTAGCTATATCTTTAAAAGCTGTAGGCGTGCCTTGGGTATTCGGATTACCGGCTAATTTATGAAAGAAGGTGGCCATTTGACCGCGAGTGGTTGGCGTAGCAGGATGAAAACCGCCATCCGAATAGCCAGCTGTAATAGTGTAAATAGCTGCCCACTTAATAGCTGCTTGAAAGTTAGCTGGCAATTTAGCAATATCATTAAAGTTAGTTGAAGTTGCGATTGGACTTAAAGCCACTGATATTGGCACACTGGATTGAACTGGATTACTCAAAATATTGTCAACAACTGTATAAACAACGGCGTTATAATTACCTGTTGATAAATTATTAAACGAGGCATTAGTAATATTTGAATTAATATTATTTATTGATTGAGCCACGCTGGATATATTATTTATTAAATCAACTCGATAGGTATAACTAGCTGGGGGCGTATCTGGGGCAGACCAAGTAACCACAACTGAATTATGATTTTGACTTCTAGAAATAGTCACATTATTAACAGCTGGCGGTGGATCAATTAAATTGTTAGGGGCGGTTTTGTTAGATGCGTGATCGTTAGATATGTGATCATTAGATGCGTGGTTATTATTAGCTGAAGTACTTGTCTTTTGAGTTTGAGCCGTTTGAGATGATTCAGCTTGAGCAAGAGGTGTGTTGGCTATTGGCAAAATAGTAAAGCACAATGCTATTATTATAACTGCTATTAAATTATTTAGCACAAAACTTTTATTTATAATTTTAAACTTACTATTTTTTAATTCAACTTCCAAATTTCTATTTAAAATATTTTTCATTAATCTACTTATTTTTAGCAATTTATTTAACAAAATAACTCACCTTTCATATTTTTTCCTTAAATTCAAGTATTTCACTTCTCCAACTATCTATCATATATTTTATCTTAAATAACTTTAAAACAAAAAAATAACAAATAAGTAACTATTTAGTTAATATTTAAACTGAAAAATTAATAGATTTGATGTAAATATTTATGTGCTTTAACTGATTGTGGTTTGTCAAAAAAATTAGCATAAATTTGCTTAATTTCAGGATTTTCGTGACTTTTTCTAATAACAGCCCTCTCGTCTTGATTATATAAAACACTAGCTCTTAATTTTTTCCAATCACCCAAAAGAGCCGTCTTATTAGAAATATGTGGCTGTCCGCCGCCACCTATACAACCAGCTTCACAGGCCATAACTTCTATAAAATGATAATTTTTAAACTCACCCGAATCAACAAAATCAAATAAATTAGCCGCCCCATCAATCACAGCTAATTTTAAATTAACTGAACCAATAGTCATTTCAGATTCCTTGATTCCTTTAAATCCCCTAATAGCACAATAATCAATAACTGGCACACTTTGACCCATTAAAGTATCTTTAGCAGTTCGCACAGCCGCTTCCATAACACCACCTGTAACACCAAAGAGATTTCCAGCACCAGAATATTCACCCATTAATTTATCAGCTTTGCCATCCTCTAATTTAGCCAAACGAATTTTACGAATTTGTAAAAGTTCAGCTAACTCGCGAGTGGTTAACACAGCATCGACATTTTGATAACCATCATTAGACATAATTTCTCTATCAGCTTCATACTTTTTAGCTGTGCAAGGCACTATAGAAACTGTAAAAATATTTGCTGGATCTAAGTTTTTCTGTTCAGCAAAATAGCTTTTAACACTAGCTCCATAAATTTGTTGCGGCGATTTAACAGATGAAACATTAGGTTTTAATTCAGGAAAATAATTTTCAACCTGTCTTATCCAAGCTGGACAACAGCTGGTAAACATCGGGAAAGGGCCGTTATTTTTAATTCTCTCCACCAATTCAGCCGATTCTTCCATAATAGTTAAATCAGCCGCATAATTCAAATCAAAAACACTTTTAAAACCTACTTGTCGCAAAGCTGTATATATTTTACCCGTCACATCAGTACCCATAGGCAATCTAAACAATTCGCCTAAAGCGGCTCTAATAGCTGGAGCTATTGCCACAACAGTGTGCAATTTATTATTAGCCAAAGCTTTTTGTACTCTATCAATATGGGTAGTAACTTGTATAGCTGCCACAGGGCAAGCTGCCACACATTGACCACATAATAAACAATTACTAGCTTCAAACCCATCAGGATTTGCTGGACGAACCGCCCTCCCCCAATCGGCTTTTTGAATTGTAACCGATTTAGTTCTAGTTTTAGCAGCACAAGTTGACACACATCGCGAACACAAAACGCATTTATTTGAATCAATAGTTAAGGTTGACCCCACATATATTTTAGTTGAATCTGCTTGATAAGGTGGATTAGCTTTAGCCCTTGTGGTTTGAACTAGTTTTAAAAGTTCACAATTAGTCCTACGATAACAAATAGCACAAGAAAAATCATGTTTAGTTAAAAGCTTTTCAACTGCTTTCGTTTGAAAATCTTTTAATTCGTTTGACTTTGTCACAACTTTTAAATTATCCTCTAATTTAACTAAACAAGCTGGCTTAGCTCTAGTCTTACCAGAAGAATCAGTTATCTCAACACGACATAAGCCACACTTACCTTTATTTACACCGCAAGGTAAATAACATAAAGCTAAAACTTCAATATTATTTTTATAACAAAACTCTAATAAAGATAAACTTTTGTCAGACTGATTAATCTTAAATTCTTGTCCATCAATAGTTACATCCATAAATTAATTATATAGTAACCATTATAAAAAATGCTAGATTTATGAAAATCTTAAAATCAACATAACGATTAACAAAAAATTGTGAAAGTTATAATAAATTGTTATACTGATATTAAAGTGGTTGTTCCCACCGACTTTAGTAAACAATAGATGCAAATTGACTGGAGCGGTTTTAAAAATTATTTTTTAATAAAGGAATCTCCACTTATAAAAAATAACGAATTTTTTAATTTCAAGGAGATGATATAAAAGAGTCGAAAATAAATAATGATATTGTGGCAACTAAAGTTCGTCTAATTGGTGTCGATGGTCAACAAAAAGGAATTGTTGATCTTGATGAAGCTAAAAAGATAGCTAAATCAGTTAGTTTAGATTTAGTGGAAATAGTGGCTAATGCCGAACCACCAGTTGTAAAAATACTAAATTATTCTAAATTTAGATACGACCAAGCTCATAAAGCTCGGGTTGATCGCAAAAAACAGGCTAACGCAGAAGTCAAGGAAATTAGATTTAGACTCAAAATTGAACCTAATGACTATGAAATTAAAAAGAAAAAAGTAATAAAGTTCTTAGAAAGCGGTGATAAAGTCAAAGTTGGAATAATGTTTAAAGGGCGTGAACAAGCACATCCTGAAAAAGGGGTTGGTCTTTTAAACAATATAGTAAAAGAAATTGGTGATTTAGCTGTTGTGGAATCTAAACCAGCTCATGATGGTAGAAATATGACAATGGTTTTATCTCCCACTCAAAAAAAAGTGGCTATTGTCAGCCAACAGCGACAAGAATCAACTAATAAAAAACTTAATCGACTAGATAGAATACAAAAACGACAACAAAAAAGAAAGGAATCTGATGCCAAAAAATAAAACTCATAGCGGTTCAAAAAAAAGATTTAAAACAACCGGCAGTAAAAAATTAAAAATGGCTGGAATTAATATGCGTCACAATTTAGAACATAAATCATCAAAAAAGAAAAGAGCCTTAAAACAAGATAGTATTTTGAATAAAAGTGATGCTAAAAGAGCTAAAAATTTATTAGGTATTTAGGAGTGTAATAATGGCTAGAATTAAAAGAGCAGTTGCTGCTCATAAAAAAAGAAAAGTGGTTTTAGAACGAGCTAAAGGCTACAGAGGTGCTAGATCACGGCTTTATAGATCTGCAAAAGAACAATTATTGCACTCTTTTAATTATTCTTTTAGAGATAGGCGAGCTAGAAAAGGTGACTTCCGCCGTTTATGGATTACCCGTATAAATGCTGCCGCTAGACAAAATGATATAACTTATAATAGATTTATTGAGGGTATTAAAAAAGCTGGTGTAGACTTAGATCGTAGAATCTTAGCCGATATAGCAGTGAATGATAGTAAAACATTTATGGAATTAGTCAAAATTGCTAAATCAGTTAAATAAACTCCATAGATAATTTAAAATTATATAAAATGAAAAACTAAATAAAGATTTGGAGATGTGCCTGAGCGGCCGAAAGGGGCTCCCTGCTAAGGAGTTAAACCAGTAATGGTTTCGGAGGTTCGAATCCTCTCATCTCCGCAGAAATATATTTTTTTATACTACAATTTGCTCATACAAAAATGTGTTTTATTATAAAATATTTGATCATGATAATTTACTTTGATAAGAGTAATTAATTTATTAACACTAATAGCATAATTAACTTTGATCTTTTTTCCACAGAATAAAATAATTATTTGAATTAACTAATAACTTACCCTAAACTTTAAAAATGCTAAGGCAATTTGGCAAGATTTGTCAAAAATATTTTAAGGAGTTCTTGTTATTAATTTTTCCTTTAAATTGCGCTGGATGCGGTAAATGGGATGTATCTGTTTGTAAACAGTGTTATAAAGCAATTTCTACGCAGCCTTTTTTATCTAACCGATTTAGTGATTACAATATATGGGTAGCAAATAACTATAATATACCTATAAAGCCGATTATTCTACAATGGAAAGACCATGCTAGAAAAGATCTGAACAAAATTATTATTAAAAGAATTATGCATGCCTTTACCACAGCCAATTGGCAAAAAATATCACCCAATCTTATACTAGTACCCATACCGTCAACTAAAAAAGCTATTCGTCAAAGGGGCTTTTGTCAAACTAAAACTTTAGCCCACGCTATAGCCAATAATTGGCAAAATATAACAGTACGAAATCTATTAATCAAAAAAGGCGGCATGGCAGCCCACAAATTAACTAAAAAACAAACCAGACACGCTGAATTTTATTTAAATAAAAGCAATTATCAAATAAACCAATTAGCAAATTCAACCCCGGTGGTATTAATTGATGATGTCGTCACAACTGGCAACACAATTATCAAATGTCAGCAAATATTAGAGCAAAACAATTATAAAGTTATAGGAACTGCCGTTATCGCAGAAGCTAATTAATCATCCCAATTAGAAAAAATTGAAGGTGTATGCCATATATTATCTATATAATCTAATATAGCTCTATCCGATGAGAAAAAACCACAACTAGAAATATTTATTAAAACCTTTTTCAGCCATTCTAATTTATTAGCATAAGCTTTGTCAATTTTAGCTTGAATATCTAAATAGGCTTGGTAATCTGCTAAAACCATAAATCTATCATTGGATAATAAATCCAACACAACAGCATTGCTATTATAATCATTACCCTCACTATAAGAAAACTCACCTTTAGATATTAAATTTAAAGCTGACTTTAATTTAGAGTTAGACTCATAATAATCATAGGGTTTATAGCCTTTATTAACTAACTCATCAACTTCCGGCTCCGTCATACCAAATTGAAAAAAATTAGTTTGGCCAACTAAATTTTTAATTTCCACATTAGCGCCATCAAGCGTACCAACAGTTAAAGCACCATTTAAAGCAAACTTCATATTACCTGTACCTGAAGCTTCTTTACCAGCTAAAGAAATCTGTTCTGATAAATCTGAAGCCGGAATAATATGTTCTGAAGCTGTAACATTATAATTTGGCACAAATAAAACACTTAAACGATCATTTAAACCGTCTGTGGCATTAATTTTACAAGCCACATTATTTATTAATTTAATAATTTCCTTAGCTAATCGATAACCTGGGGCAGCTTTGGCTCCAAAAATAACAGTCCTAGGCGTAATATCGTCTAGTTTAACATTACCTTCAATAAAATCATTATAAATTGTCACAATATGAAGCAGTTTTAGAGTTTGTCTTTTATATTCGTGCAATCGCTTAACCATAACATCTGTCATAGCGTCAGGATTAAATGACATTTGATAAGAATTATTTAAATAAGCTCTAAAGCGTTCTTTATTAACTCTTTTAATCTTATACAATTCCTCTAAAAAAGAATTGTCATCAATATATTTTTGTAATTCAGATAATTTATTCAAATCTTTAGCCCATCCATGACCAATAGTTTCAGTGATTAAATCACTCAAAGCGTGATTAGCCACTTTCATAAAACGACGGGGGGTGATGCCATTAGTTACATTAATAAATTTTTCCGGAAAATATTGTGCAAAGTTTTTTAAAACTTTAGTCTTTAACAATTCAGAATGTAATTCAGCCACGCCATTAACTTTCTGCGAAGCAATAGTGGCTAAATTTGCCATACGAACTACACGGCAAGGCGTTTCTTGAATTATTGACAAATCAGCTAAAATTAAAATATTATGATTTGTCCGCTGGCTCATTTCATCTAAAAACTTATGATTAATTTTATAAATTATCTGCATATGTCTAGGTAATAAGCGTTCTAATAATTCTACATCCCAAACTTCTAAAGCTTCTGGTAATAAAGTATGGCAAGTATAATTAAAACATTTACTAGTAATATTCCAAGCCTTATCAAAACTCAAATCATAAACATCAATCAAAATCCGCATTAGTTCAGGCACAGCAATTACCGGGTGTGTGTCATTTAACTGAAAAACCACTTTACCAGGTAAAGATTCTAAATTAGGATTGATTTCATCCTCAAAAAACCGTCTAAACAAATCTTTAATTGAAGCTGATGTGAAAAAATATTGTTGTTTTAATCTTAACTCTTTACCCTGTTCTGTACTATCCTCAGGATAAAGCACTTTAGTAATATTTTCAGCTTTAATTTGCGATTTTGAAGCTTCATGAAAAAAACCTTTATTAAAAGTTCCTAAATCTAATTCATTAGTGGATTTAGCCGACCATAAACGCAAAATATTAGTATGTTCAGTTCTGTAACCCGGAGATAAATAATCTACCGGCACGGCTCTAACTGAATAGTCAGGTATCCACGAAAAATAAGTTTTACCGCTAGAATTGGTTTTCTTTAAAACTTTACCGCCAAAAGAAACTATTTGGTCTTGTTGTGGATGCTTAAATTCCCATCCGTTACCATCTTTTAACCATGTATCTGGTTTTTCAACTTGTTCGCCATTTTCAAAAACCTGTTTAAATATACCATATTCATATCTAATTCCATAAGCAATAGCTGGAACAGCTAATGTGGAAAGAGAATCAATATAACAAGCCGCTAGACGACCTAAACCTCCATTGCCTAAACCTGGTTCCATTTCACAAGCCATTACTTTATCATAATCTAAATCTAATTCATCAAAAACTTGACGCACAATATTTTCTAATCCCGAACACAACAAATTATTTTCCAATTGACAACCTAGTAAATATTCTGCCGAAAGATAGGCCACCATTTTAGAGTTGGTTTTATTCCACTCATATTCAGTTTTAGCACGCCTTTTAGACATATATTTTCTAACTGAACGGGCTAAAGCATAATAAATTTCATCATTTTGAGCTTTGTCTATTAATCTTGATGAACTAAGCGATATTTGGTCTAAAAAAGTATTTTTAAATTCCTCAACTGATATATCTAATAAATCTGTTTCTAATATTTGTTTACCGTTAGGCATTATCTTAATTCTCCTTACATTTAATTTTTACACAAATTAAGTTCTTCCTCCGATTAATCTAAACTAATCTTTCAATATCCTCCACTATTTGCTCGGGATTCAAATGATAGCGATTCATTATATCAGACTCTAATTCATTATTTATAAACTCACGCTTAGCACCATAATTTTTCACAATTATTTTAGCATCTATGGAACTTAAATAACCCGCCACAATTTGCCCAAATCCACCAGACACAATACCGTTTTCTAAAGTGATAAAAATTTTATGATTTTGAACTAATTTTTGTAAAAGTTTTTTATCTAAAATATTAATAAACCGAGGATTTATAACTGTGCTAATAATGCCTTTGGCTTGCAAAAGTTGGGCTACTTGTTGCCCTTTAATAAAGTATTCGCCTAAACCTAATATAGCAACTTGTGAACCGATTTGAGTTACAGCCCATTTGCCTAATTCAATTGGCTGATTGCTGCCAGCCTCAACTCTTGGTAAATTACCAGAACCTAAGCGAATAGCTAATGGCTTATTAAAAGTGGTTGAAAACTCTAACATAGCCTTATATTCATCATCTGAAGCTGGAGTTATATAAGTTAAAGCTGGTATATGGGCTAACATAGCTATATCATACATACCAACATGAGTATAATCGCCGCCAGAAATACCAGCCCATGCCACCAACATAACACCAGGCGTCTGATTAACCGCCCAATCAATTATAATTTGATCATAAGCCCTTTGTATAAATGGCGAGCTAACATATAAATACGGTTTAGCTCCTACTTTAGCTGCACCACTCATCATAGCCACAGCCTGTTCTTCAGCAATACCGGTATCCACATATTGAGCGGGATATTTGTTTTTTAAATAATCTCCTAAATTGGGTGCTCCAGGTATTATCACAAAAGCCGTTTTATTATCAGCTAACTGTCTATCTAAAAATCCTTGAGTTATTTTAACAGCCGACGCAAAATTAGGATTAGCTTTAGCATTAAATATAGCTTGACCAGTATTTTTATCAAAAGGCCCTTTGTAATGCCAATGTACTGTGTCATTTTCAGCAAAAGATAAACCCTTACCTTTTTTTGTATGTATATGAACCACCACAGGCCGAGAGCTATCTTTAACGACTTGAAAAACTTTCACTAAATCAGTCACTGAATTTCCCTCAGCAACATAAAAATACTCATAACCTAAAGCTTTAAAATAATTATTAGACCAATCACCATTAGTTTGGCGTAAATGAGTCAAATTAGCGTATAAACCGCCAGAATTAGTATCAATGGAAAACTCATTATCATTTACTATAACTATGAAATTAGATTTTAAATTAGCCCCATTATTAAACCCTTCAAAAGCTTCACCTCCCGAAAGAGCACCGTCACCAATTAAAGAAACCACATTATAGTTTCGACCTTGTAAATCACGGGCTTTAGCTAAGCCAGTAGCTAAAGAAATACTGGTAGAAGTATGACCCATTCTAAAAAAATCATGCTCTGATTCGCTAAAATCAGTATAACCATTAATTTTTGGAGTATTATGTAATTGTTTAATTAAATCTTTTCTGCCAGTTAAAATTTTATGAACATAAGACTGATGAGAAACGTCAAAAATAATTTTGTCAGTTGGCGATTCAAAGACCCAATGTAAAGCCACAGTAGCTTCCACAATACCTAAATTAGGAGCCACATGACCGCCCGTTTGACTTAAAACATCTATTAAAAATTGTCTAATTTCGTCACATAAAGTTGACAGCTTAGCCAAAGGTATTTTTTTTAAATCCTCAGGCGAATTAATTTTCTCTAACATTGACTTAATCCTATAAATATTCCTTTAAACTTTATGAAAAGTTTATTTCCATTTTGTTGTTAAACTAAAACCTGCCATAACAAGAACTAAACCAATTAATAAATTCCAGTTACCAATTGGTATAGGTAAACCTAAAGAAGTATCTGAAACAGTTAAATAAAACACCACTATCCAAATTAAACCTATAAGCATTAATCCACACATAGTTGGCACTAACCAACGAGGGTTCTTACCTGTTGTCATTTTTAATTTATCTTTTTGGTCTTTTTTAGCTTTCCGTAAAAGAGTATCGGCATCAATTATTTCCACACCGTCTTTATTTTTAGGTTTAGATTTTAAAACTTTATTTTTAATATTATTAAAAAAATTAATTGTTTTATTTTTCGTGCCAAATATAATATTTTTTAAAACATTGACAATAG
Organism: Candidatus Opitulatrix roisinitermitis; assembly: GCA_031288055.1. Taxonomy (GTDB): domain Bacteria; phylum Actinomycetota; class Actinomycetes; order Actinomycetales; family Bifidobacteriaceae; genus Opitulatrix. The sequence continues at coordinate 12,204 of JAITSD010000064.1, forward strand.
TTTTTAAAACCTGATTTTTATTTTTCTCATTACTATTTGCTTTAGTGTCTAGGTCTTTATTCTTTGACTGCCTACTAAACATATATTTAGTTTATCACAAGTTATTTAGCATTAATAAAATACTAAACTAAAATATTTACCTTTTACGACGAGCCAAATGAATTTGCAAAAAAGTCACCAATAAACCTGTAATAAATCCGCCCAAATGAGCCTCCCACGAAATATAACCAGGAAAAAGAAAAGGTAAAGCCAAGTTCAAAACTACCACAAAAATTAATGGTTGAATATTAACACCTATTTTAGAAAAAATAATTATTAAAGCTCCAAATAGTCCAAAAATAGCTCCTGACGCTCCAATTGTAGGTGTTAACCATAAAATATAGTCATTTGATATATAAGTTACTAAATAAATTGCTAAAGATGAACCAATTAATGAGATAAAATACAAAAAAGCGTATCTTTTAATTCCCATAATGGGTTCTAAAACTTTGCCAACTATCCATAAAGAATACATATTAAATAAAATATGCGTTATATTAGGAATTGGTAAGCCAAAAAAATCAAATGAATCAGCATGTAAAAAACCTGTGGTTATAAAAGTATAAAGATATATCGGATTTTGCTGTATACGATATGGCACTAGCATAAACCAATTAGTTACTATATCATTGGTTAGCATTTGCAAAAGCCAAAGTATTAAACAACTAAAGATCAGTAAATAGGTTAGTGTAGGGACATTTTTTTGAAATAAATGTTTGATATCGTATTTGAATTTATCCATAATTGACAGTATACTAGAACTATGAAGTTTTTTGAAAGATTATTTTGGTTTACACTTGGTGCTGGTTTAGCTGCCACGGGTTTGTACGCTTTAAAAACAGTTAAAGATGATGCTGACCCTTGGGAAGAAGCTTGGGAGAAATCATCTAATCCAGCAGTGGTTGACGAGTAATTGTTTAATTCATAAATTAAACAATTATATAAATTATCATTGTTGATTTATTTAAAAATTAACAATAAATTACTAAATTAATTTAACTGTAAACTTAAAGCATACATAGCCACCGCTGCGGCTGCCCCAACATTAATTGACCTAGTTGAACCGAATTGCGTAATATGTAAAATATTGTG
>JAITSD010000007.1 GCA_031288055.1 Candidatus Opitulatrix roisinitermitis
AGCCACCACCCTCATACCGTCATCATTTAATTCCTGAACTTTGGTAATAATTATTTTTTTCAAATTATCTGATAGATCTTGAACTTTACCGCCGTATTCAACATATTGAGAAATGCCTAACATTTCCTCCACAGCGCCTTTAGTAATAAGTTTAGTTTTACCAGTTGGACCTTGCACTACCACACTCATTCTCCTCCGTTCAAAATCAAACGGTATTTCATCCACTTTTTGGAAAGCTGATGGCAAATCCTTTAATGATACGTCTTCTTCAGATAATTGATTTGTAGTATCAATTATAGATACATCCATTAAATTTTTTAGACCAGTTTGATAATAACTATTTAAAAAAGCGTGTCTTAAAACTCGATTATTTTCCTTACCCTCAATATCTAAATGATATTCCAAAACAACTTTATCTTGTGTTAAAGTGCCAGTTTTATCAGTACATAAAATATCCATAGAACCTAGATTTTGAATAGCATTCAGTGATTTAATAATAGTGTCTTTTTTACTCATAGCCACAGCACCCCTAGATAAAGCTGTAGTAACTATCATAGGTAACATTTCTGGAGTTAATCCCACTGCCACAGATATAGCAAATAATAAAGCGTGAAGCCAATCGCCTTTAGTAAAGCCATTAATTAATAAAACTAATGGCACCATAACTAACATAAACCGAATTAAAACCCAAGAAACCGAATTAACACCTTTTTCAAAACTAGTTGGCTCACTTTTTTGATTTAAAGATGATGATATTTTGCCAAATAAGGTTTTATCTCCCACTGACACCACTATACAAGTAGCTGAACCCGAAACAACTGTGGTACCTAAAAAAACCATATTATTTAAATCAGTTAAATTTTTTGAAGTAGACTTATCTAAAGTTGTAGCACTTTTTTCAATTGGTTCACTTTCACCAGTTAAAGAACTTTGATTAATAAATAAATCTTTCTCCCTTATCAAACGCATATCAGCAGGCACAATATCACCTGCTGTTAAATAGATTATATCACCAACCACAACCTCCTCTAAAGGTATTTCCTCTTTACCTAAACCTAATCTTTGAACAGTACAAGTAGTTTGCACTGCTTGTGATAATCTTTCGGCAGCATTTCCACTGCGTGTTTCTTGAATGAATCGCAGAATACCGCTAATAAAAACCATTGTGGCTATAATTATAACCGTCGAGGGATTTCTATCTTGAGGGGGCACTAAAATAATATCGGTTATAAAAGACACGGTGGCTAAAGCAATTAAAATAACCGTAAAAGGATTAATAAAAGCTGTAAATAATCTAGAAAAAAGCGATATTTTTTTACCTTTCGAAATTTTATTATCGCCATTATTTTCCCTAGATATTTCTATTTGCTCATCTGATAAACCTTTAAATGAAGAATTTAACTTATTAAGCGTGGCTATAGCTTTTAGACTAGAATAATAAAATACTTCACTTACCATATTTTCAGTTTATAGCAAAAACAAATATAAAAAGCATAATTTACATTAGCCATTTTAATTTAAAATAAACAGTTGATAAGCCAAATTATAAAATGATATACTAATAATATGACCGAAGATAAGCCTATGGATAATTCAGAAAATCCTTTTATACCTGAACGAGTCCAACAAATGTTATCAATTGTTAGCAAAATTATGAACTCAAATAAAGATGTGGCTATTGATATTGATTCAGTTATTAAAATAGCTAAATCTGTAGTTCAAAACTCTAATTCTGTAGTCACACCTTTAATTGACACCGACAAAAACAAATATTTAAATTACTTTTTAGCTGCTTCGCTATGGATTGACTCCATTAGTGATATAACTCCCAAAGATTCTTTAGAATCAAATATTTATAGTCGTATACAATTTATAAATCTTATGGCTCCAACTATTATTTCCTTGGTCTACCCTATTGCTAATAAATTTTCTGATGAGCTAACCAGAATTACTAAAGATAAGTTTAGTGAAAACGGTATGCCTAATTTTGGTATTATGAGCGGTAATTTTTCATCAATTATCTCAGGTAATAATTCAGATCCTGCCAAAATAGTTAGGTCTATTGGAATAGTGGCTTTTACTATGCAAATTGGTCAAGTGGTGGGTAATTTAGCTCTTAATGCTAACACTAGCACAGATTTAGGAATTTGCTTGCTAGATAATAATAAATTAGGTCTTTTGCCTAATAATATCAAAAACTATGCTAGGACTATTGATATACCTGAAGAAAATGTAGCACAATATTTTGTTTTAAAAGAAAGTGCTAGAGTAAGATTATTTAATTCATCTAAGTGGTTAAAAACCTATCTGCAATCAATTATTGAGAATTATGCTAGATCTATTACTATTAACACAGATCTTTTAGAGGAACAAATGGATAAAATGCAACAGCAAAATATTTCACCTTTTATGAATAATGGAGCTATCCATAGTGTTTTTGATTTAACTAAAAACAATAAACAAGATATCGAACTGCAAAAAATTGAACTAGTTTTAGCGTTAATAGAAGCTTGGGTTAATATAGTTTGTGAACAAGCTGGTATTGCTCATATAGACAATATTATGAAATTATTAGAAATGTCTAAACGAGAATTTACAGAAGGTAAAACTCTACAGCCCCTAACTTCGACTATTGGTATAAAAGTTTCTCCTGGCATTTATAATAAAGCTCATAAATTAATAGCTCTTATATTGTCACAAAAAGGTTCTTTAGGTAGAGATGCTATATGGTCTCACCCTGATATGTTACCCACTATAGAGGCTTTAGATAATCCTTTAGATTATATAAATGGTAAATTAAATATTGCCAACAAACCTGGTTCACCTGATTGGGATAACGAATTTAGTGATTTGTTAAAATAATACTTAATTAAACTAAATTCAGATAAAGTTTTTTAATATTTAAACCATTGTAGATTTTACTAGTTTTCAACAATTTACTATTTTTATAGGTGTATTTAATTTCTAATATTAAACTTTATAAATGACAGTTTTATCATTAAGAGAAATTAATCGAGAAAAACTATATAATACACATCTAAAATCTGGTATAAGTCTATATAAAACTGGTAAAAATAGTCTTTTAGTGGGTTATAAAAATAATTCTGGCATAAAGTTTAATAACCTAACTAATATAGAACAAGAATATTTAGAAAGTTTATTTTTTAATAGCAGTTCCAAAACTATTAGACGACAGCTATTAAAAAAATTAAAGAAAAATCGTTTTAGATATATAGAAAATATCCTGAATACAGCTGGTTTTATTAGTAAAACTAATGAAAATAGCGATTCTAAAACAACTCTGTCTGATAAAACTATAGCTATAACATCAGCTGATAAATTCGGAGCCAATCTTATAACTGCTTTAGTAGAAGCTGGATGTAAAAAAATAATCTTGCTTGATAACGGTAATGTTTTATCTTCAGATATAGGTCCGGTGTTTTGTAAAGATAATGTTGGTTTACCCCGTTTGGAAATTATAAAAAAATATTTAAATGTTAGATACAGCGATATAAGATTGACAAAGCCATCAGCTAAATATATTGATTTATTTATAGTTATTAATCGCTTTAATTTTAACTTTGATTTCTCTAAAAAACTTAAATTTAACAATATAGATCATTTATTTATTAATTTACAAGATAATCAGTCTTATATTAGTCCTATTATAACCTATGAAAATAATTTATGTTTATTTTGTCATTCGCCAAAGCTAAAGTATTCGCTATTTACAAATAAAATTGGTTATAAGTTAAGAGATAATGTTTATTTTACAAGTGAAAAAATATATACATTAACTGGCTTTATAGCTTCACAAATCAAAATATATTTTACTAATTTAACACCCGACATTGATAAGGCCTTCACCCATTTTAGTGATAATGGTTCATCTGTAAAAATCAATAAAGTAAATCAACAAAAAATGTGCCTTTGCCAATCACATATATCTCATCAATTGTAAACTTTTATTTTATTTAACTGGCCAAATTTTCTCAAAAAACCGACTAGGTGAAGTTTTTTTATTATTCCAAACTCTAGAATACGATATAAATAGCTTCTTTTCAGCAC
>JAITSD010000043.1 GCA_031288055.1 Candidatus Opitulatrix roisinitermitis
CATATCTTTAAACGCTTCGATTAATTCCTCTTTTTTTAATTTTGCCATTGTGTTTTCCTTTCTTACTTTATACCTTTTTCTAAATTAAGCTGCTTCTTTTTTATCAGCTAAAGCTTTGAATAGCTGAACTGCTTTAACCTGCACACCAACAAAACAATACGCTGCTTTTGATGTGTTGGCTTTAACTGCCCCAGCTAATTTAGCTAACAAAACGTCTCGTGATTCTAACGAAGCAATTTTCAAAACTCCATCTTTATCAAGAGATTTATTTTCAAAAACTCCGCCAGTTATAATTAAGGCTTCATTTTTCCCACTAAATTTCTTTAACGCCTTAGCAATATCAACACCTTCACCTTTAACAAAAGCTATTGCCACAGGACCTTTTAACAAATCTAAATCCAAGGAATCAATACCGGCTTTTTTAGCAGCTATTTTAGCCAAAGTATTTTTTACAACATCATAACTTATATCATGACCTAATTCTTTTCTCAATTCACTTATTTGAGAAACCGTTAAACCGCGATACTGCGTAACAAATATAGCGTCGGCTTCACGAAACTTAGTTTTTAATTCAGCCACAGCTTCTAACTTAGCTGGTTTTACCATATTTAAACACCTTTCTATTAGTTACAAACTTTGAAAACCAATAGCGACACAAAAAATTAAACTCCTGCGTGGGCTAAAGCCTTAACTTTATTTATAGACTGCCTTGAGAAAGTTTATTTTCCCTTATCTACCAACGGTCTTCGGTTAATTTTAGTTTACACATATTTTTTATAAATACAAAATAAAACAAACTTGACTAAATAGATTAGCGATATGTCATTAACTTAACTCTTTTATAATTGATTAGACACTTGTATCCACTGTTTAGCTGTATCTGTGATTTTAGAATAATCTTTATTAGCATCTAATTTCACCAAATTACCACCAGCTCCCACAGCAAAAACTCCAGCCGCAAACCAATCAGTCATATTATCTATTGATACACCACCAGTTGGCATAATTTCAATTTGAGGCAAAGGGCCTTTAACGGCTTTAACATATGATGGATCAACTGCTGAACCGGGGAATAATTTAATTACTTCACAACCGGCTTTAACTGCTGTAACCATCTCAGTGATTGTTAAACAACCTGCCAAATAAGGCACCTGATACAAATTACATATTTTAGCAGTTTCTAAATCAAAGCCTGGGGAAACTATATACTTAGCTCCAGCTAGAATAGCGATTCGAGCCGTCGCTGAATCCAAAACTGTACCAGCTCCTATTATAACTGATGAATTATTGGCATATTTTTGCACCATATTTTTAATAATTAAATCAGCACCATCCATTCTAAAAGTGATTTCTATACCTGTAACACCGCCTAAAATTAGAGCATCAACTATATTTTGCGTTTCCTCAATAGTTTTGCCACTCACAACAGCCACCACTTTAGCTTTTTTTATAGCTTGTAAAATATTATATTTTTTCACGAATTTGACTCCTTATTTCTATTTAATTTACCACTTCTATTTCATTCACCACTTCCGCCAAAGTTTTAGCCACAGCTCCTTTGCCCGCTAGTAATTTTGTCAAATATTCAATTACCATATCAGCTAAACTAATTTTAGCATTTTTAACTTCATATAAATCAACTGAAAAAATAGTTTTATCGTGTAACAAAGGCAAAACCGAATCTAAATTACTAGAACCTAATTCTAAATCAGCCACAAACTTATCTAATTGCTCAAGCATAGGATCTGAGCTACGGACAAATTTATTTCCTTGATCGTCCACTGCCATTAAATATCGTAACCAAGCTGCTAAAGTAAAAGCAATACCTTTCAAATTAGCTATATCTTTACCCTGTTGTTTATAAAGTGAAATTGTCACACCAAATCTTATAGGTATTTTTTGCGAAGTATCCATAGCTATTCTTTGCGGAGTATCGGGAATAAAAGGATTGGGTAATCTTTTGGCAATAACTTCATCTATAAACTGCTTAGGGCTAATAATTTTTGGATCTGTTACCACAGGCAAACCTTCAATATAACCGATTCGTTTAATTAATTTTACCAGATTGGGATTTTGCATTTGTTGTGAAATTGCTTTATAATCTAACAAACAACCCAAAATGGCTAAAGAGGTATGTAAAGGATTTAAACATGTACAAACTTTCATTCTTTCAACTTCATCAACTTTATGTCGAGTTGTTAAAATCACACCAGCTGCCTCTAAATTAGGACGCCCATTAGGAAAATTATCCTCAATAACTAAATAGTGAGTTTCCTCTGTGTTTACAAAAGCAGCTGAAACTGTACCCTTATCAGTTTTAACAATTTGCGTATCAACAAAGCCTAAAGAATCTAGCTCTTCAGCCACACTCGGTGCTGGCTGAGGTGTAATTCTATCTATCATTGATAAAGGAAAAGATACTTGCGAACTATTTAAATAGTCCAAAAAATCAGTTTCCACCAAACCTTTTTTAACCCATATTCCCACAATTTCAGTAATGGAAGATTTTAATTTATCGCCATTATGAGAAAAATTGTCTGTGGAACACAGAGCTAAAGGTTTAGCCCCAGCTAAAAACCTAACATACAATAAACTAGCTAATTTGCCCATAAGAGTTATAACCCCTTTAGGACCATTACCTAACTCTTGAGTTATATCTGGAAAATAATTACCTGATAAATCTTTAATATTATAACCTTTTTCAGTCACTGCTAAGGTCACCATTTGTAAATCTGGTGATGCCAAAAGTTGTTTAGCTTGCATCCAATCATCTTTATTATCAGTGTCTAAAGCTGGTTTAATACAGTCAACTAATTCAAGAGCAAAAGAACCATTAGCTGATAAAATAACATTAAGTGTTCGATTATTATATTTATGATAAATCTGGTTAATTAGCTGTGAATCAAAAGCTTCAATCAAAGCCAAAGGAGATTGAGTTAAACCCTGGTCAACTAATTTTTGCCATATAGATGCGTGAAAACACCTAAAAAGATTACCTCCACCAAAGTGAACCCACTTAACTGGTTCAATCAACAAATTTCTCTGGGGTGTTTTCACGCCCATACCAGCCAAGTCATCATAAGAATCGGTCAATTTTGTCATTTTACTCCTTTTTACTTTTGACAAGCGTCCCAAATGCCTAAAAGATATTGTATACCTAAAGCTCTATCATATAATCCATAACCAGGGCGAGGTTTTTTAGCCGGATCAGTATTCTCATCCCACAAATGTCTACCGTGATCAGGTCTTATATAGCCTTCATAATTAGCTTGGGCATAAGCTTTCATAATACCAACCGTATCAACATTGCCCTCACTAGCTCTATGACCCACCTCCGAAAAACTTCTTGAATTTGGATTATTTTCATCAAATGGTGCATCAAATTTAATATTTCGCACATGTGAAAAATGAATTCGTTCCATAAAGGTTTTAACTGCTGCCACAGCATCATGTTTAGGATCTGATGAAAAGCTGCCTAAACATAAACATAAACCGTTATAGTACGAATTATTTAATGATAGAACTTTAGCTAAATCAGCTGATTGGGAAACAACTCTGGGCCAACCAAATAAATCAAAAGCGGGATCATCTGGATGCACAGCTAATTTTACATCATACTTTTCGCAAGTTGGTATAACCTCATCCAGAAAATATTTATAATTTTTATACATATCATCATGACTTACTCCTTGGTAGGCTTGATTAATTTCTCTAAAACTAGCTAATCTAGCTGGTTCCCAACCAGGTAAAGTCATACCTTGCGAATTATTTTCCATATCCGAAATCAACTTATCAGGTGACATTTCTAGGACTTCAGCATGGTTATAATATAGAGCTGTGGAACCATCAGGTAAAGGGTGGAAAAAATCAGTTCTCAACCAATCAAATACTGGCATAAAATTATAAGTTATAACCTTTACCCCAGCTTTGCCCAAACGTTTTATACACAATTTATAATTAGCAATAGCCATATCTGGATCTAAACCTAAAATAGCTTTACCTAATTTAATACTTTCATGAATATTAACTGATTCCACCACTTCGGCATTAAAAGTTTTAGTGACCCCCTTGCGTTTATCAGAAGTTGATAAACCAGTTATTTCGGTCACAGCTTTATCAATTTCCTGCTGCTCCCAGACTTCGCCAGCTTGTTTATGATGTAACGCCCAAACAATAGTTTCCACCCCAGGTATTTGTCTTATATCATCTAAACTAACGGTGTCATTATCACGCCCATACCAACGAAATCCCATTTTCATAAAATCACTCCTTTATATTATTTTATGGTTCAGCTACAATTTATCTTTTAGCCTCAATTATCTTTTAACTCTAGCTGTGCCACCTTGCACCACATTGTTGACATCTGATAAAGATGCCATAGATGTATCTCCTGGAGTGGTCATTGCTAAAGCTCCATGAGCAATACCAAAGTTTACGGCTTTTTGTATATCACCAGTGGTTAATAAACCATAAATAAGTCCAGAGGCAAACGAATCGCCGCCGCCCACTCTATCCATAATCTCTAAATCGGGCAACTCTATACCCTGTATAAAACCATCTTGTCTAGTGGAAACACAAGCTGTCCATGAATTAATTGTGGCAGTTTTAACAGTCCTCAAAGTAGTAGCCACCACTTGAAAATTAGGAAACACCTCTAAAGCAGCACCTTGTATATTGGCATAAACTTTAGGATCAATAACTTTTAATGAAGTATCATAACCTGGGGCTTGAATACCTAAGGCTTCAGAAAAATCCTCCTCGTTGCCTATCATAATATCAACTAATTTAGCAATTTCAGAATTAATTTTTCTAGCATTATCAACGCCACCGTTATATTCCCAAAGCGATGGTCTAAAATTCAAATCATATGAAATAATTGTGCCACACTGCTTAGCATATTTAACAATATCTAAAACAGTTTTAGAAGTATTTTCGCTTAAAGCTGCAAAAATACCGCCAGTATGCAAAACTTTAACTTTATCATTTTTAAAAAGTTTAACTAAATCTATATCAGCACTAGTCATTTTAGAAACAGCCGTATTAGCTCTATCACTCACACCCAAGGCAGCTCGTATACCAAAACCTCTCTCTGTAAAATTTAAACCGTTTCTAACATTTTTACCAATACCATCATATTTAAAATATTTTATATAATCAGTTGATACACCACCAGATTTAACATAATAAGTTAATAACTTACCAATTTCATTATCGGCAAAAGCTGTAATGACAGCTGTATTTAAACCGAAAACATAAGATAAGCCTTTTGCTACATTATATTCACCTCCACCCTCCCAAGTGGCAAATTGACGAGCTAATTTTATTCTTGACTCGCCAGGATCTAAACGAAGCATAATTTCGCCCAAAGAAACTTCATCATATTTAGCATCTGGTAAAAAATTAATTGAAACCATATTTTCCTTTCTTAACAAAATTAATTATTTATATTTATTAAAACTTTAGCAGCACCCATTGATTTATCAGTGGCTGTAACAAAGGCCTCTTTATATTGACTAATGGAAAATTCATGACTAATCACAGCTTCTAGCCCATCTATTTTATCTAATGAATTAACCACTTCTTCAAACTCCGCTTCTGTAAAACGAAAACTACCCTGCCATTTTATTTCTCTAGTAACTAACTGACCTATTACGGTTCTTTGAGGCACAATTGGTAAATTGCCCACCTGAACCAAAGTTCCTCCTCTAGCAGTAGCTTTTAAAACCCCGTCTAGAGCTACCATAGCACCTGTAGCTTCAAAAACAGTTTCCACATCTTGCGGTAAAGATACTGTTTTAACATTTATAGTTTTATCAGCACCAACTTTTTTAGCTGTGGCTAAAGCTAAATCAGACATATCACTAAGTATTACCTGTTTTGCACCTTTAAATTTTAACCAAGCTAAAATTAATAAACCAATTGGCCCTGAGCCATTAACTAAAATTGGCTGATTCAAATTAATTTCACCAGCCTGTGCCACGGCATGAGCTGCCACACTCAAAGGTTCAGCTAAACTACCTATTTTAGTAGATACACCAGAAGGTAATTTCTTAGCCTGCCAAGCTTCAACTATTTTTTCCTCCACAAAACCTCCGTCGGTAGGTAAAGCCGCTGATCCATAATATTCCACTTTAGCTAATAAATTATCTTTACCTAATAACCTTGAAGGTAAATCAACACCTGAGATTTTTTTAGCCGGAAAAACTGTCACAGCATCGCCAATTTGCAAATCTTTAACCCCTTTGCCAATTTGCAATATTTTACCAGCAAATTCATGACCAACTATTAAAGGCTGTTTTACTTCCACAGTACCTGAACGACCATGCGAAAAATATGACATATCAGAACCACATATTCCACCCCACTCCACAGCCAGAACCACTTGATTTGTTTGAAGCTGGCCTATAGATTTCTCAACTAATCGCAAATCGTTTTTGGCAAAAATCATTACTGCTTTCATTTATAAAGCCTCCTCTAAAGCATTTAAATCGCGCCCTGTGGTTCTATCTAATAAACCCTCTTTATTATAAGTTGGAATAATCCAAGCCGAAACAGCCGCACAAAGCGAAAAAATCATCAACATAATGGCTAAAGGCATCCATGAATTAGTAAAAGCTGCCACTAGTGACGCAGCAATTATAGGGCCAAAACCCGTAGCTATTAAACCAGCAATCTCTTTAGCCAAAGCCATAAAAGTCATACGATTTGTTGAACCAAATAACTCAGCTAAAGTAACATTTTCTAAGGCGAATAAACCTTGAACACCCACATTTAAGCCTATTACCATAGCAATAATAGTTAAAACTGGATCTTTAGAATCTATCATTAATAACATAGGTACAGAATAAACAGTCATCAACAGCGATAAAATAATATAAATCTTTTTTCTACCAAATTTATCACCCAATAAACCAACTATAGGAATAGTTATAAAAGCAATTGAACTAGAAATTATATTAGCATTAGTTGCCACTAATTTTTCCATACCCATAACTGTCACTATAAAACCAGCAAAATAAGTTTGCATTAATCCTGAATTACCAGCCTGTCCAAAACGTAAACCTAAAGCCACAAAAAAAGACTTGACTGCTGAACGAGAAATTTGCGGTTTAGTATCAGCTGTGGGACGAGTTGAAATTACCACGCTAGTTTGTCGTTTAGTTTCCAGCAATTTCCTTTTAGCCTCCATAACTGGTGATTCTTTAATAGTTAATCTAATAAGTATAGCAATAACCATAGTTATTAAAGATAGTAAAAAAGGAATTCGCCAGCCCCAATCCAATAATTGTTGCTCTGAACAATTAGCAATAATAATCGCCCAAACCGCATTGGCTAAAAGCGTACCGGTTGAAGTTCCTAAACAAACCACAGAACCCACAAAACCGCGACTTTTAGCTTTAGCAAACTCAGCCACTAAAACTCCTGAACCTGATATTTCGGCTCCTGCGCCAAAACCCTGAGCTATACGCAAAGCTACTAAAAGAGATGGTGCTAATAAACCAACCTGATTATAAGTTGGCAACAAACCAATAATTGTTGAAGCTATACCCATAAGTAAAACTGTGGCAAATAAAACTGCTCGACGACCAATTTTATCACCAATTCTACCAAAAAACCAAGCTCCTAAAAGCCTTGCTATATAACCAGAACCATAAGTTCCCATAGCCGCAATTAAAGCTATACTAGGGTTCAATTCAGGAAAAAATATTTTATTGAAAACCATAGCTGCAGCTAAAGAATAAAGCTGAAAATCCATAAACTCCATAGCTGTGCCTAACCAACCGCTAGCAGCAGTTTTAACCAACTCTTTTGTATTAATAGTCGTTTGACCTTCAATCATATTTTCCCTACTTAATCATACTTTATTTTTACCTTATTATTTAGTTTTGTGACTAAACTTTTAACAAGTCCCTCTATTCCACCCATTCATTTTTTATTATTTATTGAGAGGCAGTTTATAAGATAACTCTTAAATAAGCTGTCTCTCAACAAATCTCCATTTCAATAGATTAAAATAACATCCTTATTTATATACGATCTGACCTTTTATATTAAATGTGATCTGACCTTCCACTGAAATAATTCCATTTTTCCTAAAATATCTTGCATTATATTTGAACTGATAATATCCAAATCATCAAGTTCGGCAATGGATTTTCTAATAATTGTTTCCACAGCCATATACTGCTCATCCACAGCTTTAAGATGTTGCGAAGTATTTCCCCTAACTAAAATAGTATATTGTGGAATAGAGCTTTTAGCAGTTTGATAAAGCGATGTTGATAAACCATTGGGTGATCCACCTAGCGTAGCAATTCTTTCAGCAATAGTATCAACCCCATCTCTAATGTCATCTATCTCTGGATCCAGCATTTCGTGAACAGCTATAAAAGCCTCACCTGTGACATTCCAGTGAGCATGTTTTAAAGTTAAAGCTAAATCATTTAAAATATCTAAATTCAGTTGCAAAATCTCAACTGTTTTAATACTTGTTCCCTCGTCTAGCGTTGGCACTGTAAAATTTAATTCCGACATAATTTTTCCTTTCTTGTTTTGCTTATATTTAATTCTATTCAAATCACTATTTATTTTTCTGGAATATTTATATTTTACCATAAAATATTGTAAATTTGCTAAAGCTAATATTTTATACTAAATTCAAATTAGAAAGCATAAAACTGAAGAAATCTAATTAATAAATTAAATATATCATTTTTAAAATAATTCAGTATTTCCTTCGGCGAAGCAATTTACCAACAATAGACTGTTATTATGAGTAAGTCAACTAACTCAATAAATACCAGATTCAAATTCTGGGGGTTAGTTTTATGTTCAACTTTAATTTTAGTGACCGCTTCTTTTTCTATTTGGCAAACCCATCAATATAACAATGCGGTCAGCAAATACTATAATGTTATATCTAATAACAATTTAGTGAAAAGGCACGCTATACAATTGGAAACACAGCTTGATCAATTAGTAACATCCAAAAATAATAATGGAAAAAATATTGGTTTAGACAAAATCGCTCAAACTAAAAATAGCGGCACAAATTTACTCTATGTAAGTATGCCCGAACATAAACCCCAAACTAATGAAATTAATCAACAAATCACAGTTATAGAAAATCATATAAAATCTATAGAAAACTATTCTCAAAATCTACAAAGTCTTATAAGGCAAATTAACCAAATATAATTTTAAAAAATTGTATTAGATAATTGTTTAGCTCTAGTATCTGTTAAAGAAGCAACTTGATCAACTGCCACTCTAAGCCTAGCACCTTCCGATTGGGCATCTTGCCACATATCTAAAAAAAGCCTTTCCAACAGCGGAGACGGTTTAGGTGAAAATTGCATATATTTTTCCACTAAATTATGAATAATTCGTTTTTGTTTTAAACTAACTCCTGCCATATCCCGAGAATCCATAACATAATATATAGATATAGCTTTTAAAATTTGAATTTGAGCTAAAATATCTTTTGGTATTTCTAAATTAGTGGAATATCTATAAAACTTTTCCGCATAATTAACTTCGGCATAATTTGCCACAGTTCCTACAAAATGACCAATTAAAGATGATGTTAAATTTTTTAAATCTGCCAAATTAGCTAGAGATCCCACAAAATCAATGTCAAAATATCTATTATCAACCAAATATTTCCAGGCTTGTTCATAATCGTCAGACGACAAAACATTAGTTTGATTTACGGCGATAGCTAAAACTTTTTCTTGATGGAAAGATTTTAATAAATCCACAGGATTTAATTTGCCTAGTGCTACAGCGTCCTCAAAATCATGGACACAATATGATATATCATCAGACAAATCCATAATTTGGGCTTCAAGAGATTTTTGTAAAGGCGGAGCAGATTTTCTAACCCAGTTAAAATAAGTTAAATCCTCCGTATAAACATTAAATTTAACTGTGTTATAAATTGAATTATTATTAGATGATTTATTAACCAAAGCTTTTTGTCTATCCCAAGGATATTTAACACAAGCGTTTAAAGTGGCTCTGGTTAGATTTAAACCAATTGACCGTCCAGACAACAAAAAGCTTTTGGGTTCTAAATAAGTCAAAAGTCGAAAAGTCTGAGCATTACCCTCAAAGCCACCTATATCTTTAGTAATAGTGTTTAAAGCGTCTTCACCATTATGCCCAAAAGGTGGATGACCTATATCATGGGCTAAACAAGCTGCCTCCACTAAATTAGGATCTAATTCAAGCAACAAAGCTAATTGCCTACCCACTTGAGCCACCTCTAATGAATGAGTTAATCTAGTTCTAACATAATCATCTGAACCTGCACCCAAAACCTGAGTTTTATCGCCCAAACGACGTAAGGCCTGAGAATATAAAATCCTAGCCCTATCTCTTTCAAACTCTGAACGAATATTATCTCGACGCCGTTCTGTTCTATATCTAGCTAAATCGTGAGGTTTATAATTTGACATAAATCAACTAGTTTAAAACTAAATCCCCTTATTTCCCACTATTCTCCACGCCATTAGTTTTAACCACTAGCTGACTAGTTTCCTCTAAAATATATATTTGATTGTCTGACATATTTTTAATAATGTTTTGCTCAAATGGCATAACTGGTGATAAAACACCCTCAAAATCTCCATTTGTATAAAAAACCACCGCTCTACCATAATTCTCGCTAACTGCAGTTTTAAAGGCCGTTAATAAATCGTCTGGCAATTTTGCCAGCAATTCATTATAATTTTTTTCCACAAATATATAATGACCTCTGGCCTCTTTTATAGCGTTTCGTTTGCGTTCATCAAAACTATTTACCTCATCTGTTATATTAGTTAAATCACTGGCTATTTTATCGTAAATTTGCTGAGCTTTATCTTGTTGTTCCATCAATTCCAACTGTTTATCTTCAACTCTATTAATTCTATTAACTAAATGGTCTAATTCTTTTCGCAAACCAGCTATTTGTTTAACATCTTGTAATTTATCTAATCTAACTAGATCTCGCTTCTGTCGGCTCTTAGCTAATTCCATATCTTGATCACACTTATTTAACTCAGTTGATAAATTGGTTAAAAGTGATTTATAATTCGATAAATCAACAGTTAATTTTTCTTTAGTAATAGCTAATTGATTTAATCTTTTATCATCCTCTAATGCTAAAATAAGTGTATCAGTTTTTAATAACTCATTTTTAATTAATTGTAAATTAGTTAAATCAGTAATTACTGAAATTGGAACCTTACTTATTGAATTAATATTTCACCACTATTTATTTTAACTCTATTTCAACCTGCTATCTAACAAAAAGCTAGACTATTCTCCACGACTTTTAGCTATTATGTCCTCTGCCACAGTTTTAGGCACCTCAGCATAAGAATCAAATTGCATAGTATACATAGCCCGACCTTGAGTTTTAGAACGCAAATCGCCTATATAACCAAACATCTCTGAAAGCGGCACTTTAGCATCAACCACTTTAACACCTGTGGCGTCAGTCATTTGCTGTATAATGCCGCGTCGTGAATTAATATCGCCTATAACATCACCCATATATTCCTCTGGAGTTCTAACCTCCACACTCATAATAGGCTCTAAAAGTGTCACATCAGCTTGCTTAGCAGCTTGCCTTAAAACTTGTGAACCAGCAATTTTAAAAGCTAACTCTGAAGAGTCAACATCGTGAGTCTGTCCATCGTGCAAAGTAGCTTTAAGCCCAACCAATGGAAAACCTGCCAAAACGC
The DNA here is from genome assembly GCA_031288055.1 of Candidatus Opitulatrix roisinitermitis. GTDB lineage: Bacteria > Actinomycetota > Actinomycetes > Actinomycetales > Bifidobacteriaceae > Opitulatrix. The sequence goes on from JAITSD010000043.1 coordinate 11,733, forward strand.
CATTTTCCATAGCCTCTCGAATGCCATGATCCACAGATGGTATATATTCTCGAGGAATATGACCGCCAGTAACCTTATTTTCAAACTCATAAAGACTTTCAGCGTCTAATTGAATTGGCTCTATAGAAACTAAAACTTTAGCAAATTGCCCAGCCCCGCCAGATTGTTTTTTATGCGTATATTCCACATTTTCCACCGATTTCTTAATAGTTTCTCTATAAGCCACCTGTGGATTACCCACATTAGCTTCAACGCTAAACTCTCGCTTCATTCTTTCCACTAAAATATCTAAATGTAACTCACCCATACCGCCTATAACAGTTTGCCCTGATTCTGGATCGTGGCGAACACGAAATGTGGGATCCTCCTCAGCCAATTTTTGTATAGCTGTAGATAATTTTTCTTGATCAGATTTAGTTTTTGGCTCTATTGCCACATCAATTACAGGTTCCGGAAAAGACATTGACTCTAAAATAATCTCATTAGACAAATCACACAAAGTATCACCAGTAGTAACATCCTTTAGGCCAATGAAAGCATAGATATGACCAGCCACAGCTTCCTCAATTTGATTTTCCTTGTTAGAATGCATCTGAAAGATTTTACCAATTCGCTCTTTTTTATTTTTGGTTGAGTTAGCCACAGTTTCGCCCTGTGTAACTTTACCCGAATAAACCCTAATATAAGTTAATTTACCATAAAATGGATGAGCAGCCACTTTAAAAGCTAAAGCCGAAAAAGGTTCCGCCTGATCTGATTTTCTAGTTATTAATTTTTCCTTATCTACCACATCATGTCCCTCAACTGCTGGCACATCTAATGGTGAAGGTAAATAATCTAAAACAGCATCTAGCATAGGTTGAATACCTTTGTCTTTAGCCGCGGAACCACACAAAACAGGATAAGCTTCATTTTTAGTAGTCAAATTACGAATAGCTGATTTTATATCAGCAACAGATAATTCACTGCCTCCTAAATATTGTTCTAATAACTTTTCACTAGTTTCAGCACAAGTTTCTAAAAGTTCTGCTCTGTATTCCGCCACTTTATCTAACATATTATCAGGAATTGCCACAGTTTCAAATTCAGCTCCATGATTTGAATCCTTATCACCCCAAACATAAGCTTTTTGCTCAACTAAATCTATTACTCCTTTAAAAGAGTTTTCCGCACCAATTGGTAACTGAATAACAATTGGTTTAGCTTTTAATCTATCTTTAATTGTCTGAACAGAAAAATAAAAATCAGCACCTAATTTATCCATTTTGTTTATAAAACAAATTCTGGGCACATTGTATTTATCAGCTTGTCGCCAAACAGTTTCTGATTGCGGTTCAACGCCCTCTTTGCCATCAAACACAGCCACAGAACCATCAAGCACCCTCAAAGATCTTTCCACTTCAACTGTGAAATCCACATGCCCAGGTGTGTCAATAATATTGATTTGTTTATCTTTCCAATAACATGTTGTGGCAGCTGAAGTAATAGTAATACCTCGCTCTTTTTCTTGATCCATCCAATCCATAGTTGATTCACCATCATGAGTTTCACCTATTTTATAATTCACACCTGTATAATATAAAATACGCTCAGTGGTGGTGGTTTTTCCAGCATCAATATGAGCCATAATACCAATATTACGAACATTTTTTAAATTTTTCTCAACTTTGAGTGCCATTTTTCTCCTTCAAAATTACACTTTACACTCTAATAATACCTAAAATCAGTTTATCACACTGGTTTTTATTAAAAATTAGTCTAAATTATCTAAACCTAGAATCTTAACTCTAACAATCCGTCTTTGTTCTATTCTAGAAACCACCAATTTAACATTTTGCACAATTATTTCGTCATTCAACTTAGCTAAACGACCTAAGCGAAACATTATATAACCAGCTAAAGTTTCATAAGGACCATCTTTTAATTTTATTTTGGTTTGTTCATAAAAAGATTCCAAAGAAATATGCCCATCTAAAAATATTGTGCCATCAGTTTTCCTAAAAAGCGTCTCATTAGTGTTTTTATCATATTCATCATAGATTTCACCCACAAACTCCTCTAAAATGTCCTCTAAAGTAACTATGCCATCTGTTCCGCCGTATTCATCAATCACTAAAGCTATTTGTGATGAATTAGCTTTAATTGATGCTAAAGCTGGCATAACCATAGCTGTGGCT
>JAITSD010000076.1 GCA_031288055.1 Candidatus Opitulatrix roisinitermitis
AAAATTCTTAAATTATTTAATAAATTTATAAGTTGTTTTAGTTAAACTTATCCAAATTCTTTAAAAAGTATCCAAATTCTTTAAAAAGTTATATAATATTGTAAAATATATAGTATGATAATTATTATAAAAAGTTTATTCATTTTATTAGGTTTAATTTGCCTTGTTTTAGGAACTGTAAAACTTGTTAAAGCTATTAAAAACTTATTTAAGAATTTTGCTAACAATTTTGCTAAATTTAATTTTGACTTTGGACAAAACGATAACTTAGAGGGTAATTTGAATATAGTTAATAATATTGACTATGAATTGGCCGTTGACAAAAATTTTAAAGATATTTTAAAATCATATATAAATGTTAAAAAATTTAAGCGAAATAAAGTAAAACTTCGTCAAAAACGCTTAGCTGAAATCTATACTAAGTGGTAAAATATGAAAGAAATAGGTATTATAGTAAATCCCCTGGCAAATAGGGGACAAGCAGTAGTTTATGCTAGAACTGTTATTAAAATATTTAATGAAGTATTGAGTGATAAAGGTTATGACATTTTAGATTTAACAGGCCAAACTTATGAACACTCACAATCATTGGGTAAAAAGGCTATTGATAGAGGTTTAGTGGCTTTAATTGTTATAGGTGGTGATGGTATGGTTTCTATGGGAGTTAATTTATTAGTTGGTAAAAATGTGCCTTTAGGAATAGTGCCAGCTGGTTCTGGAAATGATTTTGTAAGATCTTTACAAGTGCCTATAAATCAACCCGAAATAGTTGCCAGAGGTTTAGCCGCCGGTATTTTAAAAAAATCATATTATTCAATTGATATTGGCGAAGTTAAATCGCTAGATAAAACTAAGTCAATTAAAAATAGGTATTTTGTGTCAATATTATGTGGTGGAGTGGATGCAGCTATTAGTAATATGGCTAATATTTCACCAATACCATCAGCGGCTATGAGGTATTTATCAGCTTCATTTTGGCAATTGGTTAATTTGCCTCATTATGGTTATAAATTAACTATTAATAATCAAGCAATTGATAAACCCCTAGAGCTTTTAGCTATTTGCAACACATCTTATTATGGAAATGGTATAAAAATTTGTAAAGAGGCAGATCCAACGGATGGTTTTTTTAATATTATGTACTCCTCTGGTATTTCAGCTTTTAAAGCTGTATATATTTTTATAAAAGCTATGTTGGGTATAAGTGTAAGTCATAAAACTGTTACTAGAATAAAGGCTAATAAATTAGTTATAGAATCTGGTGGCACCGGCCAAACTCCGCCCATTATACAAGCTGATGGTGAAGCAGTGGGTCAAACACCTTTAGAGATAAAATTAATCCCTAAGGCTTTAGATATCATTGTTCCGCCTAAGGTTTTAACAAAATTAAATAGTCAATGTTCCTACTAGCTATAAATCTATTAGTTAGTGCATTTGGAGGACTGGCTTTATCAAGTTCTTTTCCAGATTTTAATATTTGGTTTTTAGCACCTTTATCAATAGGGATTTTATACTTTGTTTTGAGAAATAAACAATGGTGGAAAAATAGCCTATTAGCTTTTGTTTTTGCATTTAGCTTTTTCATAGTTAATTTACAATTTATATCTATAGCATTAAATATGACGGGTTTGATTTGTTTAACTATATTTGAAGCTTTATATTTTGCTTTATTGGGTTTAATCTGGACCTATTTACAGAAGATTTTCATAGTTAAACAAAATCGTTTTATAAACATAATTATTTTTAGTGCTTTATATGTGACAATTGAATATATTAGATCTAATTGGCCTTGGGGTGGTTTTTCTTGGGGATCGGTGGCTTATTCACAAACTTATTCGCCTCTTGGTAAATATAGTTTTTTTATAGGTCAATACGGTGTAATATTTATGGTAGTTGGTTTGGGTGTCTGTCTATATTTTTTAGCACAATTTATTATATCTTTAAGACTTATTAAAATTATAACCTTTAGTTGTTTTATTGGTCTTTTAGTTTTTATGGGACAGTTGTTATTTTTATTTCAACCTACACAATTGAATAATAATTTAACATTTGCTGCGGTTCAGGGTAATATAAACTCTCATAAAATTGGTACGCAATATACTTATAATAGTGATGAAACTTTCATAAATCAAATAGAAGCTACCGAAAAATTAATAAATAGTCCTAATTATAAAACTGAAGCTAATCATATACAAGTTATTTTATGGCCTGAATCAGCTGTGGGTTTCGATCCACTTAATTCTAATAATACTAATAGTATGGCTCGTTTGCAAAATTTGGTTAATCAGGTTGGTAAACCCTTTATTGTAGGTAGTAATTTTTTAGCTAAACAAAATAATCAAACTAAACACTATAATAGTATGTTTTTAATTGAACCCGAATCTAAAGGCGTTAGTCAAATATATAGTAAACAACATCTAGTTCCGTTTGGTGAATATATACCCCTTAGACATTTTTTTGAATTTATTGATAAGCAAAATACTGATAGAATAGCTGACTTTGATAGTTCGCCTAATTCGCTAAATATTAAATTGAATAAAGCTATTTTAGGCACTAGAATTTGTTTTGAGGTGGCTATACCTGAATTAATCAATCAGTCTGTTGAACAAGGGGCTAATATTTTATTTATACCATCGAATAATTCAAACTTTGGATTTTCTAGTCTAAGTGCCCAACAGCTACAAATAGATCAATTTAGAGCTATAGAGAATAAAAGATCAGTCATAACAGTTAATTTGTCAGGTATAAGTGGAGCAATATTGCCTGATGGGACTATAACTTATAAAACTTCTCTTTTTACAACTGATTCATTTGTGGGTCAATTACCTTTAAATAACCAAATACCGCCACATTTATTTATAGATTGGTGGATTATAACAATTTGTTTTATTATAATAATGGCAGCCTTAGTTTATGCTATTTTTTTCAAAATAATTAAAAAGCAATTAAAAAAATAGTATTATTAATATTGTTTCAATTAGCACTTTAATAGTAAATATTGCGTTATTTTTATATCTATAAATTGATTTTAAATATGATAAAATATAGGTATGGAAAAAAAGCTTATTGTGTTTCCAACCTATAATGAAGCTGAATCTTTACCAGTTATTTATCAGAAAATAGTAAAATATATTGATAAAAATACAACAATTTTAATAGTTGATGACAACAGTCCTGATGGCACAGGTGAAATAGCTGATGAAATAGCTAAAAAAGATAAAAAAGTGGTTGTTTTACATCGTCAAGTAAAAAACGGCTTAGGAGCAGCTTATGTTGAAGCTTTTAAGTGGGGAATAGCTAACGGTTATGATTTACTTATTCAAATGGATGTGGATGGATCTCATAGACCAGAAGATTTGCCAAAATTGTTAGATATTATTGAATCAGACTCAAGTGTTGATTTAGTTATAGGTAGTCGCTGGGTTAAAGGTGGACAAACAGTTAATTGGCCAAAAATTAGAATTATACTTTCTAAAACAGGCTCTTTATGGTCTAGATTTATTATGGGGCTAGATGTAAATGATGTTACAGCTGGCTTTAGAGTTTACCGTCGGCGAGTTTTTGATAAATATATTAATTTAGATAAGATTGATACTAAAGGTTTTGTTTTTCAAGTTGATAATACAGCTAAATTAGCTTATAGGGGTGGTAAAATAATTGAAGTACCTATAATATTTGTGGAAAGACAATTAGGTGAATCTAAAATGGATAATAGTATTATAATAGAAGCTTTATTAAATACTACTAAAACTGGCATAAAACATCGTTTAATTCAATTAAAACACGTATTTTACGGAAAGGAAAATTAAAAATGGCTGATAATTCATTTAAAGGCTTAGCTATAGGCGGTAAATCGTTAGAAAGTGATGAAGCTATAAACTTTGCAGCTAGATTTGAAATAGAGTATATTTGTTCTAATAAGCATATTACTATTTTACCGTTTTCGGCTGAAGCTGAGATACCACCTGAATGGGAATGTCGTTGCGGAAAAATAGCTTATGTTAATGGTAATGTAACGCATACCAGTAAAAAGAAAAATAATCGCTCTAAAAGTCATTGGGAAATGTTAATTAGTCGTCGTTCGGAAGAAGAATTAGAAAATAATCTTAGCCAAAGACTAAAAATGTTAACTAGTGGCAAAATTCATCGGGGGCTTTAAAAAGCTTATTTTTATAGGCAGCATTTTAGAATGTATATAAAATAAGGTATATATGAAATTAGCCGATAAGGGTTATTATGTCAGATTAAGTCATTTCATATATAGTAAGGTCTTTAGAGCCTATACTCTATGTTGCAATTACCGATATAGAACTCTATGGATATTTTTTGCTTTAGTGCAGATTTATTTATATTTTGCTAATGAGCCATTAGGCTCAAACACTTATACAACTTCTGGTGATTTAAAACTATACCATTTTTGGATAGACAGAGGCACACAATTTGGTATATGGCCTATTCTAAATGAGTCTAGTGTTTATCCGCCTTACGCTTTTATTCCTATGCTATTAGCAGGTATATTTACTTATCAAAATTTATTTCTATTTAAATTAATTTGGTATATATTAATGATTATTCTTTGGGGCTTAGGTACACATTTTTTATGGAAACAAGTTGATAAGCGGTCTGTTAGTAAAATATCTAATAATTTAACTGATATTTGTCGATTAGGCTATGGTGGGTGTTATTTTATACCCTTATTTATGTTAGCATTAGGACCAGTTTTTACATCTCGTATAGATTGTGTAGCGGGTGCTTTGGGGCTTTTTGGGTTTATTAGTTTACAAAAAAACAAATCTATAGCTGCGGCTTGGTTTGTGGTTTCGGCATGGATAAAAGTTTTTGTGGGGGCTAATTTTACGCCTTTATTATTTGTTGCCAGACGGCATTTAATTAAAGTTATTATTCCAGCTTTTATTGTGACATTAGGTGTTGTGGTAATAATTCCCTTCTGTCAAAGTCCCACAAATGTTATAAGTTTTCTAACCTACCAATCAGATCGACATTTGCAAATAGAATCTATAGCTGCTACACCAGCTATGATATTAGAATTATTTACTGGAACTCATGATATTATGTATAATAATTCAATATCAACTAATGAAATAGTCTCCCCTATATGCAATTTAATATCATCAGTGTTAAATTATTTATTAATTGTAGCGGTGGGATTAGTTTTATATTTAATTTGGCAAGCTAAAAAAGTTGCTGAAACACAATTAGTTTTATATGGTGGATTAGGAATTATTTTAGCTTTAATTGTTTTTAACAAAGTCGGCTCACCACAATACTTTACAGCCTTATTGCCTACACTAGCCTACGCTTTATCTTTACCTAATTTTACTAAGTGGTTAAAAATTTGTCTTTTATCTGGTTTTATTGCTATTTTTACACAATTAGTTTATCCATTATCGTATGATTGGCTTATAAATTATGATAATTGGCATATCTTAGGTGTTTTAATTCTAACTTTAAGAAATATTTTAGTAGTTTGGCTATTTATTGAAGTTATAATAAGCCTATATAAACTACCTAGACAGAAAACTGTTTAAACTAGACAGAAAATTATTTAAACTGTAGCTAGAATTTCCTTAGCTGAAATAATTAAATAATCATTTGACTGGTGTTTTATTTCTGTGCCAGCGTATTTTGAATAAATAACTCTATCCCCCACTTTTAGATTTAGGGGAGCTATTTTACCATCATCTAAAGTTTTACCTGGCCCTACTGCCACAACTGTACCTTCTTGAGGTTTTTCTTTTGCTTCATCAGGTATTACAAAACCAGTTGTGACCTCTTTTTTGTCTTCACCGACTTCAATAACAACTCTATCCTCTAATGGTTTAATATTCATAAAAATCTCCTTTTATATTCTTTGGACTTTAAAAATGTTCCTATTAATATTATAACGGTACTGACGGAAATTTCAACTTTTCTAAAGACATATCTGAATTAGCTTGATTAATTATTTCCACCTTGCCAACTATTTGTTTTATTTTTTCAATTACTTTATTTACTAATATATTTGGTACACTAGCTCCAGCCGTTAAACCTGTTTTTGAACTTAACATATCTAGTTTAATTTGATTAGGTTTGTCAATTTGCCAAGTTGGAACTATTTCTTTAGCAATTTCATAAAGTCGTAAACTATTTGAGGAGTTTTTAGACCCAATAACTATTAAACTATTAACTTCTTTAGCTAGCTTTTTTACAGCCCACTGTCTATTTTGTGTGGCATAACATATACAAGATTTTTTAGGATTTAAAATATTAGGAAATCTAGAATTTAAAATAGCAACTATAGCTTTAGTATCATCTATTGACAAAGTGGTTTGTGAAACCCAAGCTAATTTATTAGTTGGTTTAATTTGAATATTTCTAGCAGTTTTTTGACTATCAATAACTTTTATAGAGCCTTTGATATTTGGTTTAACTGTCTTATTGAATTTATTATTAGGACTGCTAGCAAAATTGGCCCAACCCATTGAACCTGTTATTTCGTCATGACTAATATGTCCTATTAAAAAAATAGTATAATTCTTATCTGATAAATTTTTGATAGTTCTATGGACTGAATTAACTAGTGGACAAGTAGCATCAATAATTTCTAGATTTTTTAATTTAGCTTGGTTAATCACTTTAGGTGAAACGCCATGAGCTGAAAAAACTACTTGTTTAGCTGTTTTAGGTATGTTATCTAAAGAGTTAACAAAAACTATATTTTTTTTAGTTAAATAGTCAACAATATATTGATTATGGACTATTTGATGATAAACATATAATTTTTCAGCCTTAGGTCTTATTTGCCGTAAGCTTTCCACAGCTTCCACAGCTCTAGAAACCCCAGCACAAAAACCTCTAGGTCTAGCTAATATAATTTGTACAGTTTTAATAGGCATTTTATAATTTTTAAATCTATAAATCTAAAACCTGTAAAGTATTATTATAGGTTTTTTGGCAAAATTCAGTCAAATCTAAGTCTAGAAAATTGCTTATAAAAGTTGCCACATTAGCTGTATAAACAGGTGCATTTGGTCTACCGCGATTAGGCTCAGGAGCTAGAAAAGGACAATCGGTTTCTAATAAAAGGTAATTCAAATTAGTTGATTTTAAAGCTGCTTGTGAATTATGGTTATTTTTAAATGTTATAGGTCCGGAATATGATAAATACCAGCCTTGTTTACAACAAAACTCTGCCATAGTTGAATCACCTGAAAACGAATGGAATATAACTCGTTCGGGCGGAATATCAGCTTGTAAAATTTCTAATATTTTTTTATGGGCTAATCTATCATGAATTTGCAAAGCTAAATTATATTGTTTAGCTATTTCAATATGTTGTCTAAATGATTTAATTTGTGATTCCCAACCAGTTTCGGCAGTTCTATAAAAATCTAAACCTGTCTCTCCCACTACCCTAATTCTATTATCATTAGTAATTTTTTGCCTGACAACCTCAATAGCTTGTGGCAAATTATACTGTTTATGGATTGCCTGCAATCTCGGAGTTAAGCCATCGGGTGAAATATCAGCCAAGCCATCATGTAAAGCTGCTTCATTAGGATGAATAGCCACAGCTGCTATAGGTGAACTAATTATTTCACCTATAGAATCTAGAACATTTGATAAATTATTTATTTTTTTATAATCACAAGCACATTGTATAAAATTATTTATATTCGATTTTAAACTAGTTTTAGCAATTTCTTTAAACGATGGATTATTAATTGGTCGTCTAGCTTTGATCAAATTATTTTGGTTAATGTCTTTAACCCAATCATCAATCATATCTATATGAGCGTGTGTGTCAATAATAGGCGATGGCAATTTAGTTGGTATTTCCCCCCAATTTCGACGTTTTTTATCGGATTTGGTTGACATAGTCAATTATTTTATCTAGTTTTATAAGTTTTTTCTCTGTACCATCTCGTTTTTTAATTTCTACAGCACTGTTTGCTAAAGCTTGACCAACTGTTAAAATATACGGTACACCTAGTAATTCGGCATCTTTAAATTTAACTCCGGCGGATATTTGTCTATCATCCAATATAATCTCTATATTATTATTCTCTAATTTTTTAGCTATATTATAAGCAGTTTTATAGATATTAAGATCTTTACCGGCTGCTACAATATGAATAAAAGCTGGAGCGACAGATATAGGCCAAGCCAAACCTAAATTGTCATTTTTAGATTCAGCTAAAGTGGCTAAAAGTCTAGATACCCCTATGCCATAGGAACCCATAATAAGTGTTTTAGG